>JBHLMB010000093.1:0-7961 GCA_048938565.1 Promethearchaeota archaeon
TGTGCACATTTTCCAGGAGTTTTAGTCCAACATGTATAGCAACCAATGCAATGATTTATTTTTTTTTTTGCTAAAAAGATCTCCTCCACGATGGTTCCAGCCTTATTTAAACCTCTTGAAAAATATTCTCCTATGTGATAAGATGCTGATTCCCTAATTCTTGGACTTCCATAAATAATGAGTGCTTTTCTAAATTGAGAATGATTAGAACCTACCATTATTCCTTTTTTTGTTCCATTTATAATATAATTACACTTGAAATCCTTTATAAAGGCATATGTGTGAAAAGTGCATTACTATATAGTCATTTTCAAATGAATTTTTATGGAACTCAGACACCGAAATTACCTTGTTGAAACAATTAATATTTACTTAGTAAAGATTTCATAAACCACGGCTTTAAGAGCGGGAGGCTTGTCGAGCTCTAACATCTCGCTGGTTTTGACTGACCTGTTGAGGGCTTGCCAGATGTCTGGATTCTCTCTTATGGCTTCGGTAAAACGCGTACATCAAGCTCAAGAGGGAGAGACTTTCGGTGGAGATTTTTAAGTGGATAAAGCCGATTCAATAGGTATTGTTTTTGTAATTGATGAGATCTGCTTTTAAGATAATTTAAGTAAAAAAAAAACATTAATTACACTCTTATCTTAATACAACCATGCTGTTAATAAAAATATTAGACCATTTCTTTTATGAGGAATTTCATAATGCCAAAATTTAACGAAAAAGATATTGCAGAATATAGACGCCCTTTTGAAGAGAAGGGCGGAGATATCTTTATTGCTTTTGGAATCACGCCAGTTGAGATCGACGAAGGTCGGACGGTCATGAAAATGCCCTTTTGCCCCAACACTAGCCAATATACGGGAGTGTTCGCTACAGGAGCTTTGATGTCGCTTGCAGACATCACTGCCACGGCAGCCTGTGTAAAAGCAGATGGAACCTTTCCCTACACAGTTCAGCTAAGTGCAAATCTGCTGAGCAACACGAATACCGGGAACGCTACGGCTGAAGCTCTAGTCGTTCATTCAGGAAAAAGAATGAAGGTCGTTGAAACAATCGTCAGGGACGACGACAATAATGTTTTGGTACGCGTAACAACAACACACCTCGTAGTGTCTTCTGAAAGAAACGCTAACTAAAAATGAAAGTTTTCTAGGAATAATCAATTTTCATGTGAATTAGTAATTGAAAATTTTGGGGTATACATTAGTTATTTCCTAAAAAAATTTATTAATTTCTTTTTAAGTTATTTCCATCGTTTTCGAACTGTATTTACCTTTCCCTTCGGATTTCACAGAAAATTGGGATTAAATGATATTAGTTTTAGGGATTTGTTTTATCTAGATTTATTAAAACTATATTAATTTTTAAAGATGCCTTGCTTACTATAATTACTACCCCGTAAAAGTATCTATTATGAGGAAATTAGAGTCTCCATATCGTGTAACTGAGGACCAAATTAAAGCAGCTGCAAAAACACTTGCTCGAGCATTCCATGATTACCCCACATTAACTTATTTATTCCCTGATGAAGATGAAAGAAGTAGAATGGTACCAATACTTAAGGAATATATGGTTCGTTATGGGATCATCTATGGTGAAGTATATGGTAGTTCTCCAAATCTAGAGGGTATCGCTGTTTGGCTTCCTTTTTGGGATGCTGAAATGACTGAAGAGAGATCTATTAAATGTCGCATGTCTTATGGAAGAGATTTTCCCTCTGTTTTGACTGAGGAATCTTTTAATAAGAAATATAAATCTATATTTCAGTGTGAAAACAGATGCCATAAACAATACGCTGATTTTTTTAACTGGTATTTATATCCAATTGGTGTAGACCCAGATCATCAAGGATGTGGCCATGCGGGGTTATTATTAAGATCGAAATTCGAGGAAATTGACAAACAAGACATACCTTGTTATTTAGAAACTACTAAGGAAAAAAATGTTTCGCTCTATCAACATTTTGGTTTTAAAATTGTTGAAACCGGAGTAATACCAGGAACAGATCTTACATTTTGGGCAATGTTACGCAAAAAAGATTAAGAAATTATTCTACTAAATTTTCATTGAAATTAGACTCTGTATTTATCATTTGTACATCACAATTCAACTAACGAGAGGTACTCTTTAATTTCATACTTTTAAATGCTTAATCAATAATAATATTATAAAATTAATCCCATAATAGTATTTCCGATTAATGATACAAGCAGTACTAATCGAAAAGGTCCAAATATAGTAATAATACCCCCAAAAATTGTGCTACCCTAAAAAATCAAGAGAGCGTAAAACTTTTCTTAAATTATCGTTATAATAATTCACATTAGAGTAAATGCTTATTTGAATCCGATAATCGTCTTTAAAAACCGAAAGATGGATGCTTTTAGCCTTAAAAAGTCCTGCTCTTTTATAGTCAATGACGCACTCATACGCAATCGTTCCATCTCTCAAAGTTATTGGTTCATTGGAAATAATATTGACCTCTTCCGCGAATACCTTAATTTGTCTTGCAATTTCTTGCGCAGCTTCTTTTAATTGTCGATCAGAAGATATTTTAATAAAAACCAGAAGATCATAGCCAGGAATTTTACTAGCAAGAAAAACTGGCTTGTACACTGGAAAATTCATTGGATCTGGTTTTAATTCTATAAGATTTTCGGGGTAAGTTAGACAAAACGCTGGTGTTTCATTTTTAAATATTTTTGATTTTATCTCACTTTTTACTTCGATTCCTTCATGCAATTTTAATGTATTGTCATAAATTACTTCAAACCGAGATTTTATCAATGGTATAAATTCTGAATGAGTTAAAACATACAATATATCATTTTGAATAGCTTTAATTACCATTTCTGCCAATTTTTTCGGAGCCATTCCTGATGCGATTAATTTATCAGCATTTTCTTCAGAAATTTCTGCTTGTTCAATCATTTCTGGTGTTAGTTGCCAAATTCCTGGTTGTTTTTGGCTAAGGACATGTGTATTTTTGTGTTGACAAAACCCGGACAAACAATTGAAACGCCCACATTTGTTTTAAAGCATTCTAAAGCTAAAGATTCAGAAATTGCGACGACTGCAAATTTAGATGCAGGATATGGTTCAGGGTCACCAGAAATTAATCCTGACACTGAAGAAGTATTGACAATATGACATGGTTGTTTACTCTCTAACATTCGATTTAAAAAGTAGTGAATGCCATGGATAACACCAAATAGGTTAACACCAAGAGTCCAATTCCAGTTTTTTCGGGTTAAGAAGCGTATGGGACCTCCTCCTCCGACACCTGCATTGTTACAAAGTATATTTACTACTCCAAAATGTTCATAAGAAACCTCTGCTAAACGAGCCACCTGTTCTGGATCACTCACATCTGTTATTTGAGTTAAAACTTCCGTGCCAAATTTTTCGAGGTCTTTTGCTACCTTATCTAAATTTTCTTTATCGATGTCTGCTAAAACTAAGTTCATTCCCCGTTTAGCAAAACCATGGGCAAGTCCATATCCAATACCACTTGCCCCTCCTGTAATTACAGCAACTTTTCCTTCAAAATCTTTTATCATTATTTTCACTTTATGTTTAAAATTAGAATAAAAGATAAGAATTTCTATTAATAATTGAATTGATCAAAAAAGAAGGAAAATCTTTACAAAATGTTAAATTTCAAAAATAGGAAAAAATAAATATTTAGATTGGATAAAAAGGTCCGTATTTTGCCCATTGTTTTTGTTTTGCTTGTTCCAAGGTCATTGTTTCTTCGTGATATCTGGGATTTATTCCCCAATTATCAGGATTTGTTTCTTCAGCTTTCTGGGCAATGTATTGTTCATTTTCTTCAAATATGTTAATTTTACAAATATGGGTCATTTTTTTCACTTCTTTATTTGTTGATTTTTTAATTCGATGGCGTGGTCTCAATAATGAGAGATTTCAAGCAATATAATACCGAATTAATTCAAGATCGTGAAGAATTCGGAAAAAACAGCTCTTGCGATTCGCTCTCTCGCTATTTATTGAATTAGTACTTGAGCAAGTTTCTCAGCACTAAGAACGATGGTATGACTGATAAAAAGCCACGAGAGATCATAATACATAAAAAAAATGCACTCGTGCTTATAAATCTAACGGCGATCTCTTCCCATTTTAATGGGAAATTCTTTAATTTAGTAATTATAATCACTAGATCTAATGTAATCTGCATGCAGAGAAATTTTATCACTATTTATCGTAGGTTTAATTGGTTATTTACTTCTTTTATTTTATGTCATAATCATATATATTGCTTTTACTTCAAGATGTATTAAGAGTTATAGAGGTGTCGAAGAAAAGGTCTATAAAAAAGGATTTTTATCTTTAATAGTAATGAGCCTCGCAACCTGTTCAATCCTTATTTTTAACATGTTTGACATGGTATATAAAGTATTATATGACATTAGCTATATTATCTTTTACTATATTAGTTTAGCCTCTATGATAATAGGATACCTTGGGGCTTATTTTGGATATGTAAAACAAAGAACGGCAAAATAAAAAGGAAAAATTTTTGGATCTTTTAATAATTTTAAAGATTTTAGTTTTATCTGTTTCATTTCTAGAATTATCACGGAATCGAAATCTGGATTTTAAATTACAATAGAAATTTTTGTTGATAATATTTCTAATTTTTTTTTCCTATGTTTTATTTTTAATTAATCGTAAAACTTCTTCTATAAAAACGCGAATATCTCCATACCAAAGAAAAGGTATATTATCTTTAATACTTGTATTTCTTTTTTCTTCTTCAATTAGGAGGGATTCCTTTAAAAAATCTATGATGTAGGATGGAATGCTACTTCGATCAGCTGTGATTCGTGCAATTGAGGCTGCTTGTCTGATAATTAATGGATGAGTTTCCTTTATGAATTCTTCAAAAAGATAGTCATCAGATTTATCTTTATTATAATGATCTAAAATACCCAAACTAATGATGGCGTTCGCAATAAAAATGGGCTTTCTCTCTTTTTTTATGATTTCTCGAATATAGGGGGCAGATTTAATTGCATGTTCTTCAAAAAATGCAAATGCATTGACAAGATAATATCGCACCAATTCATCATCGTCCTGAAATAATTTATATAAACGAGGAAGTTGCAGATTAACTTCATCATAAATGTCTTGTGGAACCATCATGTAATCAAGTCCATCATCATAAGAATAAAAACTTTGTAAATAATATTCGCTATTACTTAGAGCAAGATTCATTAAATATTCGATTATCTCGTGTCTTTTTAGAATTGTTTTTTCTTCTAGCAAGTTAAATAAGAAGAAAATAACTGGAAGTGCTGCTTCAGACACGGACTCTTGGTGATAAACATTAGTGTAAAGCATGTTCATAGCATGGTCTCTCACAATTTCAATGTCAGAGGCTAATTCTTCAAGTAATTGCGGTACATCCGTGGACGATCCATAGGCATGGTCATATAAATCCCAATCTATATGAAATATACCTTTAAATATGTCTGTATCTTTAATTTCATCTGTAAAAAATCCATTTATCTTCAATTTCAAGATCAATGGTTCCATATAATCTAACTCAAATTCTTCTTTGAGGAATTCATAAAAATCTTGATCATTCTCCAATTCAAATTTATTTATAATAAAATCATCAATTTTATTGATAAAGTAGTTTTCTTTCGAGAAAATTATATTCTCAATGAACTCTTCAGGAAAATCAAATATGAATAACTCTTTAACCAGGTATTCAAAAAAAATTAAATTATCATGATTTACATTTTCAATGATATCGTTAATGAAGAAATTATCTTTTCCATGGATTCCAATTTGAAGTCCAAGTGAAATTAAATAAAAAGGGTATTTTTTATATGAATTAGGATTATTTTTATGAAAATCTTTATTATTCAAGGAATTCTTAATAAACTCACGCAACTCATTATTGCTTTCCAGCCACTTATATATCTTTATTTTAAATTCCTTCTCCAAATTATCCCCATGGGATGCATTTAATAAAGAATTCAATCCCTCAAGATCATTTTTATCCATTTTTTCAGAAAAAATTCCTCCTAATTTTTTTTTTCCTATAGGATCATTCTGATATGCTAACCAATGTAAGATTGACATCATAGGCCTTTCAGCTAATAGTGTAGTATCATAATTTTGATCTGCCCAAGTTTTTATTGCCTTACAATATTCTAAGAAATTTTCTTCTGATGGGAACGGATAATCAAATATCCTGCGATCTTTAATATATATGACTGTTCTTCCTTCTTTGACTTTTAAATTAAGATAGTCATTAACCTTGAATTCTTTCATTTATTTATATTAACAATTGGTTATTTTCTTTGAATTTTTTTTCGATTTTTACTTTATATATTTATCCTACAATTGGTTATTCAATAATTCTTGAAATTCGAGATAGAGGATGTCCTTTAGCTTTCATGTCTAATTCGTTAAACCATCCAAAAGGAAGGCGAAGTACTGAGTATTCTTTCAATTTTAATGTTGATTCAATTTTTTTAAACGATTCAAACGCATATTCTAAAGAACTAAGCTGACCAAACAAATGAGCAAATGGTATTATTACAATATTTGGAATTTTTAATTGTTGAGCTATTTTTTCTATTTCATCAACCCCTTTTTCAATTATATCTTGCTTCTTCTCGTCTTGTTTCTCCATGCTTATAAAGAGAACTAATGCGTTTTCAATTTGATTTTTCTTATTTTCCTCTGAAATTTCCTCAATTACTTTAGAACGACCTTTTTGTGTTATTTCATGTCCAAAATATTCCACGTGGAAGGATAAAAATCTCATCTCATCTCACTTTTCTTTATTCTTGTCATAAAAACTCTTAATCGATTATTTGTAATAAACTATCTGTATGTTATCAGTATAAACTCTTATATAATATGGATCTCATTAAAAAATTCAATTGTTCATTTCATTAATTAAGCTTTTCTTTTTCTCGAAAATTTGTATTTGATAATGGATGGAATTATTTTTCCGACCATTCGTAGCCTATCCTTGACAGAAACTTGACTTAGGAGCCCAAATATCCACTGGCGCGTGGTAATGGGGCTTCCTTCTGGGAGAAAATCGTTTTTCACTTCAAATTGCTGTTCAAGACGAGCACGACCATTTCCCATTTCATTTACAGATATGGCACTGAGGTTAGATGGAATGAGTCCTTTTTCAGCGAGGCTTGCGAAATAAACCATTTCTTGGGGATTAAATCCCATGAGAGAAGCTGTCACGGCATCTGCAATTCCAATGTTCGAAGAAATAACGAGTATGTTCCATTCCACTGGATGTACTTTAATGTTATCAATCAGACCACCAGCAAATCTGCCGCCGTTAATTCCAATACAAGTAACCCCTGCCTTGCGGATTTCATTCAATCCGTCAATGATGTAATCTTTTAAACCTAAACCCACATCATAAAAGGCTAAATGCATTAAATTCTTTTTAGCAAAGAGCGTTGAGCCCAAGATGAGTGCTTTCCCGCTTAAGGAAAAGGGAAGTCCTTTAAATCCTGCAACTTTTTCGGAAAAAGGTGCTTTTGGATTACTAAAACTGATTATCAAGTTTTCTTTATCGAAGAGAAACTCGGGGAGCTCGAGTGGAGGATAATCAAATCCATAATCTATAGATAAATTCCTTTTTTTGATGTTTTTGTTACCTTCGAGAATTAAGAGTTTAACTTGCGAATATTTCTCAGCAAGGTGGGTATACCCCAATTTATCAAATAAAGGTTTCATATTCTTATGAGCCGTTGCGGGTGCCTCGTAAAAAGTCACAGGTTTGTCTTCACTTGCTAAAATAATAGTTTCTGCCAGTTCTACATTAAGATATGTTCCTTCAATTGGTTTTCCTTCATTGAAAAGAGTTGCACCCAAGGGTATATGGACGAATATTTCTCGTGATTGTCCAATGAGAGACATGATATCTAATTGCACAAAAGCTT
>JBHLMB010000094.1:0-7919 GCA_048938565.1 Promethearchaeota archaeon
CCAATCCCATCAATCACTTGCCCATTCTCAACAGCTATGACAGCCGTAAAACCATATCCAATTTCAACCAAAATGATATTCGTTTGTTCGGTTGTAATGTTCTCTCTTTTCATTTGATCTCTGATCCCAACAACGGTTGTACAAAGCTTATCGGCTGTACCCATATCAACTTTATTTATTTTCCGATATTCCGGAACAGTGGGAAGGTGCTTGACTCCAGGTACTATTGTTGCTGAAAGCCCTTCTGCTTTAATTAGGGTTAATATTTCTCCCAAACCAAGTAGAGAATCTTTATATTCGTTTTTGAACTTGAGTAACATCAAAAATAAATCTTTTTCTGTCAGTTCCTTCACTTCTTTCAGTGGCAGTCCAAATCCACTTGGTGCAACAATGAGATCGATGTTATCAATTGATTTTAGAATGAAAATTGCTTTTTGAGGGTTTTGAATGAGTTCTTTCGATGGAACGGAAGCATCTAATATAATTTTCTCATCTTTTTCGCTGAAATCTAGACCGTAGAAATCCCAAGATTTAGTTCCGGGATCAATACCGAGGACGCGCATCCTTGCTTAGAGTTTCTTATTTTTTTTATTAATATTATTTTCACCAATCGTACAAATTATAAAACATTTTTTACTCCAATTCCTTTAGATTACTTAATGGAAAGTAATAATCTTACTTCGACTGATTTAGGTCTTAAAACTAACTATTTATACGAGATCTTAGCAACTACTTTTTCAAAGCAAGGCAAAATACCAAACACCTCCGCAATGGGTATCAGGTTAATTTCAGAAGATCTCATGCAGATGAGACCTTTTCAGAACACGAAAACCTTTCAAAACTTAAGGGAAACAGGAATAGTATCAATAAATCTTATAGACGATATTTACTTATACGCTTTAGCTGCCTTGAAAAACAAAAAACTTGGAATAGGATTCCAAGACGATCATTATGATTACGAAGAGATGGAAATTCGCTTAAATTTAGAATCTAAATCTTCTAAGTTGATGATACCGTATATTAATAAGTCTTGGGCAGTGATGAAATGCATTGTTGTTGGAGAGAAGCCAATCGTTAAAAAGGATCCTTTAGGAGATGTTGAATTACTCGAATTACAATTAAGAATAATTTCAATAAGAAAGTTTAAGGATTCTCAAAAATTATTCAACCGGGCTGAGAACATAGCATTGGAGTCAATTATTTTAGCAACAAGGCTGAAAGCCTCGAAAGAAACTCATAAAGAGGAATTATTCAAGGAACTCCATAATAAGCTCGATGAAAACATAAAGGATATAAAAAGATTTGGTAAAAATCCACAAGTACAGAAAGTTCTTGATGTGATATCTCGCTATGTAGAACACCTATAATATTAGCACGAATATTCCATGTTATTCTTCAAGGCTTCTCAAGCATTTCTTCTCCATCGATAAATATCCTTATCTTTTTTGGAGAAATGTTATCCCACATTACTTTAATCCGAGGTATATCTTTTATTGAGGAATGGTTATCCCATATAACTTGTACATGTGAATTTTCTTTGTTTTCCTCTTCTTCAGTGATGACTTGAAAATATGGATGATTATACTTTGTTATCAAATTTTCTTTAATATTCATATTTTACAGACCCTTTTTTATAATAAAACCACTTTTGTGTTAAGAAATACACCATCAGATAGTATTTAAAACAATTGCATTTTTTAGTTTGCGCATTTCTTGAAACGAACAATCAAGAATATAAAATCAGCTGGTTAGTGTCAATTCCATCAATCCATCGTTTTTTTCTTTCTATAATGTTCTTTTAATTTTTGTTGGTATTTTTCTAAACCTAAGCTAAATACATGATCAGGCTCAAATAAATATGGTTGTTTTATCCAAAATTGTTTTAGGTACTCTTCTTCCATATCTTTTTGATCAAAACGATTAGAAGCTTCAGCTTTAAGAAATAAAATGACATCGTTATACCATTGGTAATCATCTTCTGGTATTCTTACATCATCTAGCATCTTTATGACATTTTCATATGAATCTAAATTTTTTGATTCAAGTGAAGCTTTTAAAACTATTGAATGACCATACTGTTGCTCCTTTTTACTCTTTTTTTTGATTTTTTTAATATTTTTTTCCAATTTCCAGTGATATAAGCATTTAAATGATCCTCAAGCCAAGCAAAATCATAAAAAAGCAGGTTTTTTTAGCATTCTCTAATTCAGAAAATGCAATATCAGGTCGATCACTCAACTTAGCAAATACAGTAAGGTAACCAAATGTTTGGTCATAGGTAGGATAATTATTTACAATAAGAATATGAACATCAATATCCTTCAAGCGATAATAATCTTTGAAAATAGGCTGGATTATTTTCAGACCTTCCATATAATAATCCCATAAATAATACATTCTTGCTATTGCCAACATTGTATGGGGTTCCATATCTGAAGGTTTAGCTTTTGAAAAGCATTCATGCGCTTTTTCTATTTCACCACAAAGTTCCAATGACATTCCTAGGTTAATCTGAAGATTAGTTGAATCAGGAAATTTCTCAGCGCCCTCTTGGAATATCTCTCTTGCTGAAACATATCCTCCCCCCTCTCTTACCTCCAGGGTTCCCCTGGCACAATATCATAATTCCTCCTCAAATGGTGTTAATTTTTTTTGTTTGAGTTTATTTAATTTTTTTATTAATATTTTAATTGGTTTTTATGAGGATATTTATCCATTAATTCATTGATTCGGTCTGTCATTAAAACACCTTTTATATTATAAGATGCATTTTCAAGTGGTATCTTTTTAGATTTCTCTTTTAATTAAAAAATTGGTCTTTTTTAAAAGTAATTAAAAAATATTAAGTACTTACTAATACGATCTATCCAATATCAGCTATTTGAAGCTCGATAGATTTTTTCTATAAACATAAGGGGATAGTTCATTTCTTCAATCCAATCTATTTTTGCTTCCACCCTAACATCTTCGTATTGAAGTTCTACTTGAGCTCGTATTATTTTTCCAGTTACTTCATCGTAGTCAAATTCGTTTCCTTTATTTCCGCTAATCTTTTTCATATTTAACGAGATTTTAACGCTTTTCACATAAGGTTGGCAAGAAATGGCAGATTCTATGCCTTTCTCTATTGATGCAATTATTTTTTCATCCGAAGAGATTGGAATGCCACATAATATATGATAAAGTGCTCCAAGCTTAATACCCATCTCAAAACACGCTCGTTCTCTTGATGATAAATCCTGAGAAAAATATATTCTCTCTTCGTTCATTTCTCATTCACTATCCAATATTTCAAATTTAGCTCCCGTGTTATTAGGTTTAGAAATGTAAATATGTTCCCCGTCGTATTTTAGGTGTTCTTTTACGGCATTACTTAATTTTTCTGCCTCCTCATCCGATTCAGTTATTCCAATAATGCTTGGCCCAAAAGAAGACATTGCATACCCTTTTACACCGTATTCTTCTAGAAATGCCAAAAGATTTTTCACGATATCGTGCTGAAGACTAATTTCAATTTTCTTAAATCCAATTTGCTGAATTCTCTTCAATCCTTCTCCAAAACAAGCAAGATTATTTTTAATTATTCCTGGCACTATTTTCATGAGTATTTGATGAGAGACTTCATTTACTTCCCCTCTCGGAATAGGAGCAAACTTTTGGAAAATATTGATTTCTTCGTCTCCATACGCACCTTTTCTTACATTTGGTATGATGATTACAAACCTCCAATTGTCGGGAATGGGATATCTCAATATGGTGAGAGCCGGATCTGCGGAAGTTGAGGCCGATGATGGTAAAAAAGTTTCCTTTTCTTTACCCTTGCCAAATTCGTGCCCTGCATCTAAAATGAAACCTCCTTTTTCAAATCCTCTCCAACCAATTCCTGATGTTCCTCCTCTTTCCACTAATTTAGTTAATTCTTGAATGGTAAAATTTCTATCCTTTAATTTAGCAATGGCGGTTGCGATGGCCAGACTTAATTGGGTTTTCGAGCCGAGTCCTACATGACTAGGGTAATATTTCTCGAGATTAAAATGAAAATTCTTATTACTAATATTAAACATTTTAAATACCCTAGAGGCTTTTTCGTTGATCACATCGATTGATTCACGATAATAATGGTTACATTCGATTTGAAACTCATTAGCAGAATTAGAAGCTTCAAAAACTACATTGGGCTTGTCTAACATTAGCCCAATACCGCCATCAACTCTTCCAGTATATCCGTTCTCATCAATAAGCGATAAATGTATGCGACAAGGAGTTGTTATTCTTATTTTCATTAGTGAATGTTTATTGTGATATAATGATTAGAATTAGGGTATCAATGGTAATAAAATTGTTTAAATTTTTAATTTTAGGAAAAAAAAATTAGAAGGATATAAAAAGTAGAAAACCCCAATTTATCAAACCTCCTATAAAAATAGCTATCGTTATTTCTAATATGGAGAGTTCTAAAGCATATTTCCAAGTTGTCTCTTTTGCGATAACGACGATAGTTGCAAAACAGGGGATATAAAGCATCGTTACCAAGCTAAATACTATCATGTTAATAGGTGTTAATTCAGCTGCGATATTACCCCCCACATATATTCCTAGTAGGACCAATGTCAGCTCTTTTCGAATTATACCATAAATTAAAAATACTCCTGTAATTGCTGGCAAACCTAACCAAAAAACGGTAACAGGCGAAAGGAAATCGTTAATTGGTGTTAGAGCATCATACATTAATAATATTTCTAGCACAATTCCCAAGCCAATTATTATAGGTAGTGCTTTAAAAACAAATTCTTTGGACCTAAGCCATGTTTGAGAAAGTATAACCTTGTGATTTGGTATCCTGTATTCATGCATTTCCATTATTAATTCCGTGCATTGTCCTGGCATCTTTTTATTTAAAAGCTTTCCAACCAAAATGATAACTGAAAAGTTTATGATAAATAAGACCACTACCCATCCGAAACCTAAATATGTATCCACGAGCCCCATTACTACTGCTGTTGTTGCAGCACAGGGAACGAGTGAAGTGAGTGCTATGGAAATTTTCTTTTCCCTTTCGGTTTCCATTATCCTGCATCCCGCACATGCAGGAACATTACACCCAAACCCTAATATCATTGGGATAATGGATTTTCCATGTACGCCAATGGAGTGCATGAACTTATCTAATAGAAAAGCCGCACGAGGGAGGTAACCTGAATCCTGAAGGATCTCAATTATGAAAAAGAAAGGAACGACAAAAACCAAGACTCCTGAAATTCCGCCAATCAACCCTCCAAATGCTCCATCCCAAAATATCCTCACTCCATCAGAATTTTCTCCAAATCGTTCATAGATGCCCTCGCTCCAAGAAGCAAAAACATCATTTATTAAACCGCCTAGAAATTTACCTATTGTTATCGTAAAATAATAAGTTCCAAATAAAACAAATGCTAAAATTACATAACCCCAAAATGAATGTGTTGTTAAATGATCTATTTTATCTGCCAAAGACGATTTCATTTTTTGATGCTTTATGGTTAGTACTTGATTCGTTATATTTGTAATGTTATTGTATATTTCCGAGCTAATAATGGTATTAATATCTTCTCCGTGAAGTTCTTCCAGCGAAAGTCTCATTTTTTCTGCCTGAGCTATTATTTTTTTCGTCTCCTCAGTCTTTTCGAAAATTTTTACTAATTCTGAATCGTTTTCAAGAATTTTTATGGCTAAGAACCTTGAGGGGTAATTAAATTTTTGAAAAAATTCCTTGTGCTTTTTTATTTCGTCTTGAAGATTCAAGATCTTTGATTCGACCTCCTTACCGTAAGAGCTAATACTTTTTAGATTTGGAAATTTAAATTCCTTTCTCATTAAAATACCTTCTTCAATCCTTTCGTGCATATGTTCCGTTCTGTAATACTTGTGGGGGTGGTGAATTTTTAATCCCTTGCTCTTTCCATTGTAATGGCTGTGAGGATGACGGAAAACTACCATTTCAATAGCTTCTTCGAGCAATTCGTGCACTCCCTTACCATGCACGGCTACAACAGGTAGTACGGGTAATTTGAATATTTCTTCTAGCTTTTTAAAATCAAGGTCTATGTTTTGTTTCCTTAGAAGATCCATTTGATTTATGGCAATGATCATCGGAACCCTCAGTTCAAGCAGTTGAAATGTGAAAAATAGATTTCTTTCTAAGTTTGTCGCGTCTATAACATTAATAATAATGTCTACCTCTTCTGAAATAATATATTCCCTACTTACGATTTCTTCCAAAGAGAAAGTGGAAAGTGAATATATACCTGGTAAATCTACGATGTTGAAGTGATATCCTAGAAATTCTAGCGTCCCTTCCATGCGTTCTACTGTTTTTCCTGGCCAATTTCCTATGGTTTGAGAAAGTCCCGTTAATTGGTTAAAAATGACCGACTTTCCCACATTTGGATTTCCCGCTAGAGCCACATTGATGGTTTCTTTGAACTTACTATGGTGCCTAATAGAATGTTGATGAGATCCTTTCTTACGCTTTTTTTTACCTTTCTTTTTTTTAGAAATATGACAATTCATAGTATTATTCTCATTTTAATTTATATTGCTATATTAAATGATTTTTTTATTTGAACTCTTCAAATAAATCTAAAAAATGAGATTTATTTTTTATTGGAGTATGTGTTTTTACATTTAACCATAATTTTTGAAGCTAGTCCTCTACCAAGTACTAAGGATGTTCCTTTAACAATAATTTCAACGGGTCCCTTGAATGGAGCAGTTTTTTTTTTCAATATTTTAGCTCCAGGAATGATTCCTAAATTCGCTAGTCTATTCTTTGCTTTCTGTCCGGCATTAACTCGAGAAACAATTATTTCTTCACCCATATTACATTCAATAAGTAAACAAAATATCAGTTCTTTTTCTTGTTCATTTTTACATGCTTCTATATCATCAAAATCTTGATTTATAACCGTTTTTTCAGGGTAATCGTGCTTTTTTTTAATTATACTCATCACTATTTTTTATTTAATTTTAAATTTTTTAATATTAGATTTTATCTCATATTAATAGAGTGAATATTCATATTAAAGCTTTTCGGTATCCCTAATTCGTCAAATTCTTATCCATAATATGGGACTCAATCTCACTCAAGAATTAGGATATCACTTCTAAACCATTATTATGAATATTAAATAACCATAATATCTATATTGGAAAATTTTATAAGCCATATCAATAATGAATGTTGAATAAATATTGACTTAAATATTTAATGTGAATTAAAAGAACATAGTTATATACTTGAATTTATTTTAACTAAAATAAGTAAAAGATAAAAAAATTTCTTCGTATTTGTGATTTTTTATTCTAATATATAGAAGCTGGTGAACTAACAATAACTAGTGTGTTTATTGTTGAAGATGATGTGTATTTGAGACTATTGTACGAAAAGGCACTTAATCTAAAGGGATACGAAGTATTTTCCTCAGCTAAAAACGGAGAAGAAGCAATTGAGATGTTTAAAAATTTTTCAAGCAAACCAGACATTATCATTATGGATCATCGAATGCCAATCAAAAATGGCCTTGAAGCCACGAGAGAAATGTTACAAATAGATCAGAACTTAAAAATTATTTTTGTTAGTGCAGATAAGACTGTGAAAAACGAAGCATTATCAATTGGTGTTGTTACTTTTACCGATAAACCATGCACAATTCAAGATTTATACAAGGATATTGAAAAAGCCCTTGCTTATCCTAATGTTTAATGTTAATTAATAAAGAATCTAACTATATATTATAGATTACAACTATTATCGCAGTGAACTATTATTTTCGCTGCTAATCCCCTTCCTATTACGAGCGATGAGCCTTTAACAACAATTTCAACAGGTCCCTTGAAAGGAGCGGATTTTTTTTTTATTATTTTAGCACCTGGAAATATTC
>JBHLMB010000095.1:0-7910 GCA_048938565.1 Promethearchaeota archaeon
GGGAAAATTAGAAGAATTTCCAGAATACATGAAAAATTCCATAGAAAAAGCTATATTCATAATGAAACAGAATATAATTGGAGATATTAAGGTATTTGGAGGTTCAGTAAATAAAAATAAGGAAAAGTTCGATGAACTTACTGCCAAAATTAAAAAAGAAGCAGAAAACGAAAATTTCAATCCCATTAAAAAGGAACTAAAGGATATTGCAAAAAAATTCAAAGACTTGATTGAAAAATCTTGTGGAGCTGTGATACCCATAAAAGAACTACCATGGAAGGATGTTGTCTTTTATACCGTTCCTCGACTAGTTCTTGACAAAAAAATACAAGTACTAGACAATTCAATCGCATACTGCGGAGAGATAGATTGTCTTGTATCTAAAACTGCTGTTTTCGGAAAAATGAAAGACGAGAAACCGTTATTTGCTCCACTTATAGGAGAATTGGATTTAGAAGGATACAAACTTGAATCTACTGAAAAAAAGCCAAAATCACAAATCTATTCTTATATCTTGGCGATAATAAAATCTTTTGATGGTTCTTCTGCCAGGAATCAAGTTGCTAAATACCACGAGAGCTATCAAAGACATGGTGAACCAATCTGCGATTTTCTCATGAAGAATAATGATACGATGGAAGCAATGATAAAACTAGATTCAGGTTTGGAATCGAAAAGAATTAATTCTGAAATTGCTATTTGTGCAATAGCTTTACCTCAAGCAAAAGATAATTTAAGTTTGATGATTGTTGTTGAAGAAAGTAATCAACCAACTGGAAAATATTCGAAATGTTTTGAAGCTTTATTAAAATTTTCGGCAGCATGTTGCGAAGCGCCTTCGACTAACAAAGGAGGAGCTCTTCTTCAAGGTGCATCTCCTTCAGGACAAGGGGGTATAAGAACTCCAGGCGGTCAGCAATTGTCATCTTGGACCGCGGAAGATCTTGCGAAAGAAGCTCAAAAAAGAGGTACAAGCATCCCTCCAGGAATGGAAAAATGGACGGAAGATGAATTAATCAAGGAATCGCAGCAAAGAAGTTCGGGCTTGCCTGAAGGAATGGAATATTGGAAGGAAGAGGACCTTATAGAATTGGCAAAAAAAAGACAAGGTGGAGCACTCGACATACCAGAATGGAAACCAGATCCTGGAATGAAAGAATGTCTAAATTGTGGATATTCCCTAAGAAAAGGATGGGACGAATGTCCCGTATGCGGAACTCCAATAGGACAAAAAGCACAACCTACTCCCGTAGATTCTCCAGAAAAACAAGAAGAGGAAAGCCCAAATAACGCCCCAAAAACAGAAGAGAGCGAATCTAAAATAACAGAAGACCAAAAACTTGATGAAAAATCAGATTAAATCTCGAAAAATATAATATAAATTAAAATAAATACTTCTTCTATTTTTTTAGTGCTATAAGTTAAGAAGAAAAATTAATAATAATTTCAATAAAATGACAATTCAAAAGAACATTCAGTTCTTAAATGTCAAATTACATTCCGAAAAAGTCACTTGGCTTTAACAAACGAGATTCATCGTCGTCATCGTCTTGTTCGGTTCTATTTTCCGTAGGATCGACCCATTCTACTTCAGAAGAGGCACCCGCAGTTCCTTTACCAGGAGACTTTAGACCTGCTGGAGGCGATGATCCTTGAGGGGTTACTAATCCGGCAGTTATTTCTTCGGGTTGTGCTACAACTCCAGTAGCTACTTGAACGGGCATCTGGATTTGGTATGTTCCACCGCTTTTTAGGTAATTAAGCTCGCTAATAACCTTTTCTAAGTTCATTGATTGTATGCTTTTGTTCATTGTATCCATTATTTCGTTCAATGATTTTGAGGTTTCCTTTAAACCCCCCGGATTTATACCTGTCAATAAAGAATCTAGATTTGTTGATATATTTTCGTTCAATTCTTTCAAGGAATCCAAGACGGTTGACCAGTGCTTATTCATTTGTGATTCTATCGCAGAAATCATCTTAATCGTTTCATTCATAAAATTAACATGTGCTTCATATCTTTCTTCGTCTTTAGCTCGGAGCTCTGAAATTAACATTATTAATTTTCTTAAAGCTTCTTTTTCTCCTTCATCACTCATAATGCATCCTTTAATATTTCTCTATAATAATTATGCAACGAGATCTATTTATATTTAATTTAAATATAATTTCTCTAATGCATTTTTGTTGAAAAGTATATAAAATATTAGCATTAATGACCTATATTAAATTAAAGACTTATCGAGTGAAATTATGAAAGATAAATTCAATCTAAACAGGTTATATCAGGATTATATTAATAACGAAATTAGTAATGACGAAATCCATCATGCTTTACTTTCTATATTAGACGAAAGAAGCTCAATGGAATTGTTAACGGAAGCATTAAACATAATTGAAAATCTTTCAATAAAAGACAATAAGATCTTTGAAATAATAGAGAATTTATTGATTTCCGACGAGAATCCGAAAATTAGGAGCCAAGTGGCTACAATTATTGTGAAGCTTTACTTAAAAGAAGCTGTATCTCCTTTAAAATGGACGATTCAAAACGAAAAATCTTCTTTAGTCATTAACGCATTGTTTGATGCCCTTGAGAGCATTGATAACGATCTAACCCGGATTCTAAAAAAAGAGCTATTGAAATCCATTTTTGGCGTGAAAGACGAAGATATGTCATTTTTTTTGGAATTAGAATCGTTTAGCGAGGAATTTAAAGCAATAAATATTGATTTCTATAAAAATTTTCAGACAGATAATATTTCTCGCGTGAAGAATGGAGATGCCATATACGCAATTAAAAATGGACATGTAGTAGCATTGAATTTAAATGGTTGGAAACTGAGTTTTAATTCTTTATTATCTAAGGACTACAATAAATTTAGGAAAGTATTACCCGATTTTAATTCGCTTCCAGAAAGCATTACAAGCTTAGAACATTTGGAACATCTCGATTTAAGCTACTGTACAATGGTTGATACCTTGCCACAAAATATTGGAAATTTAAAGAAACTTCGAATGCTAAGCCTAAAAGAGAGTTATTATTTGAGAGAATTGCCCGTCAGCATTGGAAAGCTAAGCAATCTAGAAGTTCTAGATCTTTCTAATTGTTTACATCTCGAATATTTACCAGACACAATTGGGAATTTGAAAAATCTCGAAATTCTTGACTTGGAAGGTTGTATTAAAGTAAATCAATTACCAGACACAATTGGGAATTTGAAAAATCTCGAAATTCTTGATTTGGAAGGTTGCATGAAATTAACGCAATTACCGGATTCAATCGGAAATTTAACAAAACTTCAACATTTAGATTTATCCTATTGTAAGGAATTAAAAGTTTTACCCGAATCTATTAAAAATCTTTCATCAACAAAAATTATTCAAAAAAGTAATCTTGATTTAGATACCCCATTTTGGGTTTTTAAACGCAAATCCTATTACAACAAGTAATTGCATGTTATTATTCTTATAGGATGGTTTCTTCATTTATAGTTTATAAGGTGTATTAAATATGTCCTCACTAGATAAACAATCAAACCTTTGTCCTAAGCACCCAAAAATATTGGAAATCAACACATGGCCGTGGTTGTATTATTTATCTCATAAATATAAACAACAAATAACATTAAATAACATACCTGCAGAGTTTTTTGATTTACATTTTATCCATTTTGATGTAATATGGTTAATGGGAGTTTGGGAGAGAAGCGTTGAAGGAAGAAATATCGCAATCCAACATCCAGGACTTCAGGAAGAATATAAGCAGGCTTTAAAGGTTCTTTCTAATGAAGATGTAGTTGGTTCTCCTTATTCCATTTACGATTATCAAGTTGATACGAAGCTTGGTGGTGAACAAGGATTAATAGTGTTTCGTAAAGAGTTGAAGAAAAGGAATAAATTGCTATTGGTAGATTATGTACCTAATCATCTATCTGTTGATCATAAGTGGACTCTACAAAAACCAGAGATCTTTATGACTGGAACTCAGGAAGATTTAAATAAAACTCCTGACAATTATTTCGTTAGAAACAATAGGATTTTCGCCTATGGAAAGGATCCGAATTTTCCACCTTGGACGGATACGGTTCAAATTAATGCATTCTCTTCGGAAGCTCGCGAAAGTGCCATTAAGATTTTACTATATATCGCATCCAAGTCTGACGGGGTTCGCTGCGACATGGCAATGCTATTCTTGAACGATGTTTTTAGGCGCACTTGGGGCGTTAAAGCAGGTAGGACTCCAGAAAAGGAATTTTGGAAAATAATAATTCCTAAAATTAAAGAAAAATACCCTAATTTCTTGTTTATTGCTGAAGTATATTGGAACATGGAATGGGAATTACAACAATTAGGATTTGATTTTTGCTACGATAAACGCTTGTACGAGCGGTTAGCTCATGGGAATTCTCAATCAATTTTAGCGCATATTAGAGCGGATTTAGATTTTCAGTCAAGGCTCGTGAGATTCATCGAGAATCACGACGAAGAAAGAGTTATTAGCTTATTTGGAAGAGAGCGCTCAATGGCTGCTGCAATTATCGCATTAACGCTACCCGGAGCACGAATGATATACGAAGGACAGGTTCTTGGACATAAAATAAAACTACCCGTGCAACTAGGAAGGACCCCATTTGAGGAAAATGACGAAATACTTGTTCAATTCTATCAATCATTATTAGCAGTAGTACCAGATAAAAAGATGACAAAACATGGAATTTGGAGCCTGAATACGGTAATTCCAATTTCCAACAATGACAATTCACACTTGAATTTAATTTCATACCAATGGAAATCTAACGAGATATTTCAACTCATAGTTGTAAATTTCAGTGCCTACTCATCCAAAGGTCATGTTAAAATGGATAAAATTGATTATAATCAGAATGGAGAGAAAATAATTTTTGAAGATGTGCTTAATGATAAAATTTATACTTATAATAAAAACGACATTGAAAAACACGGTCTTTATGTGGAATTAGAGCCATGGAAAGGACATATTTTTGATATAAAAAGAAAATTAGTCTAAATAGTCTTATTTTAGTCTTTAATCATCTTCTAATGAACCGTGACCGTTTTAGCAAGGTTTCTCGGTTGGTCGGGATCCAAGTGAGCGTCTAAAGCAGCATAATATGCTAGTAATTGTAATGCGGGAATGAATGTAATTGGACTATATAGCGTGTGAAATTTATCTGCGGGCTGAGGAATTCTAATCGTGACATCGCTCATTTCTGAGATTGTCGTATCAAATTCAACCACGAGAGAAATGATTTTCCCGCCTCTTGCCCTGAATTCGGCTACATTGCCAATTAGCCTCGTGTAGGTCTCGTCAGGAGGTGCGATAAAGATTATGGGGAATCCGTCCCTTACAAGTGAAATGGGACCGTGTTTTGCGTGAGCCGCAGAATAACCTTCAATGAATCGGCACGCAACTTCTTTCATTTTTAGCCCGCCTTCTTTTGCGGTTGCGATTGAAATGCCTCTAGCTAAAAAGAAGAAATTGTGGCTATTGTTAAGCTTTTTACCGAGATCGCCATTGGTTATTTGTCGTAGTTTTTTAAACTTGATTCTTACTAAATCTTTCATTATTTCTTTTATGTGTTCTACATTATTTTCCAAGAATTCTTCGATGATCTCGGGCGTACTTTTTAAAGCATTCATGTAATTAGAAATGTCGACTTCTGGAATGTCTTTTTTAATTCGTGCAATTTCAAGCGCAATCATAGCGAGCGTTAAGACTTGAGTTGTATATGTTTTTGTTGCGGCCACTCCAATTTCAGGTCCCGCCCGAGTAACGATTGTATGATCGGAATAGCGAGTAATCGAAGATCCTACGACATTCGTGATGGCTAAGATCTTTACATCAGCCATTTCTTTTGCCCATCGAATTGCTTCAATAGTATCGATTGTTTCTCCTGATTGCGATAAGGCAATTACGACGGAATCCGCTTTAAAACAGCCAGATAATTGCGTTTGGAATTCAGAGCATTCTACTTCTTGAATGTGAGTTCCAAGAAATTTAGAAACAATAAACTTACCTGCAAGCGATGCATAAAACGATGTACCTGCTGCCGTTATGTATATATGCTTTGCGGAGATAAGAGCCTCTGCAAACGCATTCAATTCTTCTCTTGGGATGGTTAGAGTTCGTCGTAGAGCTTGGGGTTGCTCGAATATTTCCTTTAACATGAAGTGATCGTATCCACCCTTTTCAGCAGCGTCTACGCTCCATTCAATCATACCAGGCGTTTTCTCAAGTTCTTCTTTCGTCTTGATATCAAAAAATTGGACTGCTCCAGCCGTCAAGACTGCTAATTCGTCGTCTCCTAATATATAATGTTTTCTCGTGTAAGGTAAAAAAGCAGGAATGTCAGAGGCGCAGTAGGTAGTCTTCCCATCGTCAATTCCAATTATTAACGGCGATTCTTTTCGAACAACAATGATCTTGTCTGGACATTCAGCGTGACAAATTACGGCACCATAACCACCAGTGCATTGATTTAAGGCTCCAAACACGGCATCTTCAAAGCCCGATCCCTCGTTCATGTAATTTTCGATCAAGTGTGGAATGACTTCCGTGTCTGTCTCAGACTTAAATACGTGACCCTTAGAGACGAGTTCTTCCTTTAGCTCAATAAAATTTTCGATAATTCCATTGTGAACAACGGCGATCTTCCCCGAACAATCGAAATGAGGGTGACTATTTATTTTAGTTGGCGCTCCGTGGGTTGCCCATCTCGTGTGAGCAAGAGCGATCTTTCCTGGAAGACTATCTAATCCCAGTTTCTTGTTGATTGCGTCAATTTTTCCCGCGTCTTTTTTCATATGTAATTGCCCCTCGTGTTGCGTTACCATTCCACACGAGTCGTAACCACGATATTCTAACCTTCTAAGACCTTCTAATGCGATTTTTGCTATATCAATGTCTTGGTTTGTTATTATTCCAAATATGCCACACATTTTTATATCCTGATTTTCATAACAAATTTATTATTTAGCCAAAGATTTACCTTGGTAAGAAATAAAGTTGTACATCTTTAATATATTATTATTTCAGTATGCGGCGGTATAAATGATTTTTCAGGGACTTTTTAATTGCTTGGACCTGTACTTTGAGGGAATTCAGGAATTTTATAATGCCATAGATATATACTTCCACGAAAAAATTAACGATTTTCTGAAACGAAAAAAATTAAAAGAACTCAACTATAGCAACATTCGTCAAGAAATTCTATCAGTATTGAAAGAGGAATTGATGCATATTGGATTTAAACCGGAGAAAATTGAAAATTATTTTCAAGAAGATTTGCTTAAAACACAACAAGAAGAGGATTTAGAAGAAATTACATCCGCCTTGGGAATATACTCAAAAGAATTTTCTTCAATCGTATACGAACTTTTTTTAGAACAAATTATCGACTACTTGGTGGAAAGCAAATCAGCCCTTATCATCCTTAACTTGAAATACAAGGGTTTTTTTCCTACTGAATTCATTTTAGAATTGAGAAATTTAAAAAAACTAATCCAAAAAACACCAGAAAAAGTAGAAAATTTAAGAAAATACATTCACATTCAAGAAAAAATAATTGAAACATTCACGGAAAATAAGAAAAAAATAGAAATATTGGAAGACTTAGAAGATCCACGCGATAAGCTACAACTAATTTACTCCCTCTATAGGATCATTGATTTCTTCCACATTCAAAATATGTTCAATTTTGAGCACATAGAAAACTACATCAAGGAGAACATCGATGAATGGCTCACATCTTTTCCCTTAATAACCCTTAGAAACCCAGATTTATACTTTTGCGGTATTTATCTTGCAAACCGCCTTAATATTAAAATCGATAATAAAATAATAAAGGACTATCTTGAGAATCTTTTAGAGGAATGCGTGGACGAGTTTG
>JBHLMB010000096.1:0-5762 GCA_048938565.1 Promethearchaeota archaeon
CTTCATAAGTTAGATTAACTTCGTTGTCTGAAAGAAACTCTATGGATTGACGACCGAAATTAAACCATAATTTGAACAGGCGATTATACAACTGTAGTGAACTTTTTAGGTCTTTGCGAGCTAAAGAAGGCATGTAAATTTTCTCCATTAAGTCCTTCCCTACATCTACTCCCCATTTTTTAATTATCTCGAGATTTCCCCTGGCAAAAACTGTTGCTACTGCGTTAAAACAGTTCTTATATGTTTCAAAAGGATACCACGCAGAATCAAAAATCTTTTCTGAAATTATTTCTTTATCTTTGTCTGTAAGGTATTTATCGTAGACACCGCTCTTATCAGCTCTTACAGCTTTTACAAATATTTTTATCATTGATCCTTTTACTTTTCTCATAAGCTTCCCTAGAAAAATTCATCTTCAATATCGAAAATAAACTATACCCTGTTTATAAACATGTGCTAATGTCAGATGCTTCATAATTTGAAATACTATTTAAAAATATAATGGGAAATACTATTTCAATTCAAGTTTTTTTCGTAAGTTTCCAATGATCTCTTCTTTTCTTGCTAACTCTTCGCGTAAAATGTTAATTTCTTCTCTAAATGGACTTGTCATTGCCATTACTTGTTCTTTTGAAAACAAGTGCCCCTCGCCAAACTCTTGAACTTCGGCGTGTCTAATCTGAAGGTCTTTATCGATGTATAAAATCGAAAGGACTGCTCTAATATCGTTACCTTCGATAATTGCGTCGTGAAGACTCACGAAAGGAAATGGATATTTATTCCTTCCCTCGGCTATTTTCTTGTTTAGTTCAATCTTGTGAGTAGTACCGCAGTACTTGCAATTATAATGTCTTACGATAATATCATCATCTTTAGTATCTACCATGTTAAAACCCTCCTCTTTTTTTATTGTTAAATTCGGAGTTCAGTATTCTCTCCAGGTATTTTTGCATTTCGTGCATCTAAAAAAGCTTGTACTCGGTTCATCGGCGCTTCTTGTTTGTTCTTGCCACGCTTCTGCCTCGTTGTGATTACATTTGGGGCATTGTCTTGTCACGATTGGATTGACTGAAATTTTATCTTCTTCCGATACGACGATCAAATTATCTGAGAGTTGGGATTTCTTTTCTTCAATATTTTTTTGAAATTCATTTTTATCTACTTCAGAATCCTTTTTATATCCGCACCTACACGCTAAATAGGCTTTTCCGTCCAATGTTTTCTTTCTCAATAAATTAGAGCACTCAGGACAAAATTCAACCATTTTCTCATTTCTCCAACATGTCTTTTTTCATTTCGTATATCTCTTCGTAGTAGGCAAGGTTCAATCTATTCATATCTTGGATTAGGTCCATATTGAGTATCTTTTTCCCCGAAACAGTGATTTGAAGGTTTCCAATAACATTGACGAGATCTCCTTCGTTAAAATCTAGATCTTTATCACTAATATCAACAGTAATCTCTCCCGTGCTATCTTTCAACATAAAGCGCCCCTCTTCTTCTATCCTATCAATTTTACCTGTTATTTGAATCCTCGTATCGTCATTTTTAATGTCCTTGATCATTCTTTGTATTGCCGATTGTGTTTCCATATTTTAATACCTTAAACAAATAATTGAAATAATTTATGTAAATTATCCAATAATAATTGTTGGATAATGAAAAAGGTAAGTATTTTGGGCAAAATTTTCGATATTAGCACTATATTATGGAATAATGACCTTTTTCTTCTGAAACGAACTTTGATTTTGTATTACCACACATTTTTATTATCAAGTTTTTATAATAATGTTAAATCTCAATGAAATATATTGGATAAGGAAATGACAGAAAATTTATTAATTGTAAAAACAAAAGTCCTCGACCCTGTTAAAAACAATCCTTTTAATACTTCAAGTATAAATTTTTGTCGGAGATGTTTACAAGTAATTAATGAAACGGAATTAGACGAAGTGTTTAAAATAACATACGGGTTAGCCGTAGGAGATGTCTTTTTCCCCGAAAAAAGAGTCTATCTTTACCATAAAGAGTGTCTTTCGAGTAAAAAATGAGCGAAAGTCTTAGAACTTACCTTTAAATACTTTTAGATTAACAATTAAATTATAGTAGGAAAAAAATGCAGTGTCGTGAAAAAAATGGACAATCAGGACGAACATGAGATTAAAAAAACTCTCGTTCTTGATCCTGAAAGGCGAAATCCTTTCGATCCCGAGCGAAAAATTCCTTGCCGAGCATGCAAGAACATACTTACCGAAGAAGAGCTGAAAAATGCAGTTGTTGTCAGCGCAGGAATGTCCGTGGAAGATACATTCTTTCCTGAAAAACGTAGATATTATTACCATAAGAAATGCTACGATAAAAAACACGAAAAGATTTAAAAATAATTTTGTATTGTAAACCTATTTATCAATGAAATCAAAAGAAAATACTTACCTTTAGGGCAGTGATGAATTTTGCATCAATAAATCTCGAAACTCTCGTCCATTAAAAACGAACGAAATAATGAATAAATGCAACTCGTTCGACAGGCTCAATTCAAGCCCTCAAGACTCTTGGAAAAGATCACTTCTATCTAAAAAAAATTGTTTAATGTTGCAACATACATAGTTCGGCAGCAATTTTTCAAGGATCATCATTGAATTCGATATAACGAGCCATAGAACGCCTTAAAAACGCACGATGCCTATCAAGAGCTACAAGAAATATGCGGCAAATGTGCTCTTCTTGTGGCGTGGTTCGCAAGGCAAGCCGCGTTTATCGAGGATTGTATGCGTCTAAGGACTGCGAAACGGTATTAAATGCTGGTGTGAACGCTTTGAGAAACATCTTGCAGAAAGAAGTCCTTGAATCCACGTGGATAGGGGATAGAGGGTGTCTGAGCAACCCGGTAGTGTTAAAAATCTAACGATGTTTAACCTGCGAATCTCACGCCTTTAGGAGTGCGTAGTTCAAAAATTCTCGTACTCTTGATATTTATCAAACAAATAGGATTTTTGAGTGTAACTTACAGCACGAGCTTTATTAAATCGCTAATATCAAATTTTATAACCAAACACATTCTAACAATACTATCAAGATTATAATTGCATCAATTTATGAAGAAATCATGACATTCAAATTAAAATTAGAAAATAGTCGGATTCTAAAAGGGCTCATTGAGACCTTAGCTAGCATCATCGACGAGACAGAATTTCAAGTTACTCCTAAAGAACTCACTATCTCTGCCATGGATCCATCAAGAATTTGCCTGTTAAAATTATCAATAAAAAAAGATAGTTTTGACGCTTACGAATGCGACAAGGATTCAAAAATCGGATTAAATTTGGACGCACTTGACAAGATATTGAAGAGAAGTGCCACGAACGATTCGATCGAGATTGATTTTGCCGATAGCGATAACAAGATAAAAATAAAGATGAAACGAGAAGGTGCTTCGCGCATGCGCACATTTAGCTTGGCTTTAGTGCAAATGGACATAGAAGAAATTCCAATGGATAACCTTCTGAGCATCGAATATCCATCGACTTTTGTTATCAGTCCCGATTTCCTGGTAGAAGCCATAAAAGACGCTGAAATCTACTCTGAAATTTTTAACATGAAAGCCGAAGAAGGCCAGGGGTTGATCTTTAGCTCAGTTGGAAATATTGGTGAAATGGAATACGACCTCCAGACGGACGATCTCATCGAAAGCAATCTCATCGAAACGAGTAGTGGCTCTTACTCATTGACCTTCTTGAAGGCAATCTTGAAGCTTTCGTCCATAACAGAAAAACTCGAAATATCGTTAAGAACGGACCATCCATTGAAAATGATGTTCAATCTCATCGAAGGTGGCGAACTACACTATTTCCTGGCACCTCGGGTTGAAGATACGGGTTTTGACGACGACGATATGGACGAGTTTTAACTTAATTTTTTTTTTTTTCTATATTCTTGTAACTACGACGAAATAATGAGAAATACGACAAAATAATTAAAAAAAATAAACAAGAAATATTTAAATTCCCCATTAGATATTTAATCTTTTAATTTACTTATTTTATATTTTTAATAGCTAATTTTACTCATATCTAAAACCTAATTAAAAATTTCAAATATTAACTATTATAAAAATTATTATTCTATTTTTTGGAAACTTAAATCAATTTTATCCTATAAATAAATAATTATATAGATAAAAATGATACATTTCATCCGATATAGAGTTTCACTTCTTAGTTATTTTAATCATAAATATAAAGAATAAGGAAATTGGGATATTTTAAGAAAAGTCGAGGATTGATTTCTTAAATTTTTGCCCTTTTTTCACTCTAAAATTTGAAATAAACAATTCTTTTCCTTTGCTTGCTTCTTTTTGTCTATCAATTGAAGATTGAGTAAATCGTCTTTTAAATGCTTGATAATCAACATTGATTTTAAATCTAAATTAGTTATAAAACAATGTTTCAAAAGATGGTTGGTTGGAAAACTGGGAGCTAATAGTTTACGATAATTCAATAAAATTATTTTTTTCCCATATATATATTGTATTAACAAGTTAGAAAGAGTTGGATGTGAAATCAGTAAAATGATCGTTCAATCGATAAGTAGAAACAATATAAAGAGTATTATGAATAAATTAAAATATTTATTATCGTTTTGAATGAATTTAAATATTCTGATTTTTATTTAGCTTTTATTAATTGTTAAAGAGGAAAAATAATGAAGGATATATATGATGAAAAATTAGTATTTAAGCTTAGTTCTATTGAAAAAGCAGAAGAGGAATATATGAAGCTAGGTCTTAATGAAGGGCAAAAAGAAAGAATAAATTCTTATGTAAAAATTATACAAAAGTATATTCCGCTTTCAGAATTTACTTTAAAAGGATTTATGTGGAGAGTAATAAAGGATTTTCAAGTTAAGAAACATTTAGATATAGCTGAAGAAGAAAAATTAGCGAAAAAAGCGGATATAGATTTGGACAAACGGATTGCCGTAATAGAGATGATACTTTCAATGTTGAAAAAAGAACTTACAAAAGTACTGATAAGTCAAGAACAAGAACCTTTATTGGATGATGCTTTTAAAAAAATACTTAGTCTTTATAAAGAGCAATTTAACAAGAATAATTAAATAAATTTTATTACACAAATACATCATTATAAAAATCATAAATATTAGACGAATATAAAATTGGATTGGAACTTTAGTCCGTATAAAACGCCTGGATATAAATGTAATTATATTTATCGAAAAAAGTATTGTTTATGATGAAGTAGTAAAACCTTTTATATCACAAATATTTAAATTATTAATCCAAAAAACACTTATTGATGAGGGCGTCTAATTCTATGGCATTTCCATCAATCTATCTGCTATTTTGGCTTGAGCAGGATTAGGTTCAGTATTGCTAATGGACCAAGCATAAAGAAGCAAAGGCATTTGATAGATCTTAAGAACTAATTATCGATTAAATGCTTTCCCCTCCAATATATTGCAAGCTCATGGAGTGCGGTACAGAGTTTATCGTATTCAGATTCATCAATGTGGCCGTTAATGTGAATTTATTCGAGTAACATATTTTTTAATATGCGATTTTTGAGATTCATGTTGAAAATAATTTCATCTTAATTTCTTTGTTAATAATAGAGTTAATCTATATAATTAATTTTTTACAGTTTTCCTCAGAAGAGGAGTTAAGAGAAGATTTTAAATTCTTGAAAATCATTGATCTGTTTGAATTTTTTCATAAAAATTATTCCAATGATACAGAATATCAT
>JBHLMB010000096.1:5772-7878 GCA_048938565.1 Promethearchaeota archaeon
AATTGGTCAAAAACTTAAAAAAATAATTTCTAGGTCAAATTAAAAAAAATCAAAAATCTAAATCATTATTTGATTTTGATTTTCTTTTTTTCTGGTTTAGGAGTTTCTACTTTGGGAATCTTTACCGTTAAAATCCCCTTGTTGAGATTGGCATCAATCGTGCTTTCGTCAATGTGTTCAGGTAATTTAAATGCTCTATAATAGCTAGAAGAGTGCCATTCTCTCCGGATTAATTGTCCTTCTTTTTCTTCTTTCTTTTCGTCTTTATGTTCGCTCTTGATTTCTAACATTCCATCCTGAACGGTAAGTTCGATATTTCCTTTATCAATTCCGGGTAGTTCAGCCGTTATGAGGAAATTATTTTCGTCTTCTGAAATGTTAGCTAATGAGGTTCTAAAGATAGGTTCTGTGTCCCTGATTTCTAAGTTTAATGGCTTATATCTCCTTCGACTAAATGGCCAATTCCAATCATCGAAAAATGAACTAGACAAAGAATCAAACAAGCGAAAAATTCTATCCATATCTAGAATTCATAATTATAGTATTTACTTATAATTTTTTTTTGCTATCAGGAATGATGATTATATCTTTAATAAAAACAAAGCTTAGATTAAATCCCAAGACCATTTATTTACATCAATTGCCGCAACTCTAGCTATGTTAGGTTTCATTAATATGGGACCTTTAGTAACATTTACTAACACATAGCGATTACTTTTTGTTTTTGATCCCACCAAGTATCCATTTGATTGATTGCTTCCTGCGGCAAATTGAAAATCCTCAGAACTCAATATTGGATATCGATTATTTGCAATCGTAAAGAAAGCTTCATGTTCTTTCCATGCATTTAGTAAATTTTTTGCTTCTTTAGCAGTGCAAAAATCAGGATTTGAAGTCAATTCTATTTCCCCTTTTGAATTAAGAACCAATAACTTGTCGTATCCGTCGTTCTCTTGTTGGAAATCTTTAAACGCTTTAAGAACTTCTTCAATATTCAAATCTTTTTGTTGCTTTTGGATTATTGGCTTGTCTTGATTAAAGACTAAGCTTTTTATCGTAACTGGGAAGGCATCCTTCTCCTTGAGCGGAGCACCAATATCTATCCAATCACCAGTTTCTAATTCTAATTCGTCCAAACAAAATAGATTTTCTTTCAATTCCGTGTTTTTTTTCAGAGCAAGTCCCAAAACTTTTGCTCCATCAAATCTTAATATGAGAATGACTAAGGATTTTTGCGAAATTGAATTAGGAAGTGCGTCAGCTAATACCTGAATGAACTCTGGAGTTGGCCTTATCAATTCCTTGAAATAAAGAGCGTAAAGATCTTTTCCTTCTTCCATGTCAAATTTTTTCAAGGTTAAATCTATTTGAATTTTTAAAATTTCATTATTTTTAGTAAAATCGTTTAAATTGAATGGAATCGTGATGACAGGCACGTTTTTAATGGGGAGAGAGATTTTTTCGTCGTGATAACATGTGGACCCGGATATAGACAAGGAAAATGAACCTGCACCTATAACTGTTGCCCTTATTTTATTTACTGGTTCTATAAGCGGGAGATTTTGGGATCTTACAAGTGATTTTATTTCATCGGCGAGGTATTGCCCAATATCGTTATAAAAATTTAGTGAATCTTCTGTAGAATAAATGAATTTCGCAACCCCTCCAGAGAAAGAAAATTCGTCAACAGAGAGCGAAAAATCTAAATCGTCAGTCATCATTAGCCATCGTGCAATTTTACTAGTAGCAGGACCTTTCATTACTTCAATTAAAGCTTTAGCAAGTTCGTGAGCAATTTTCTTTACATCTCCTTTTGGAATAATGTCCCCAATTTTATAGTCCATGTTTAATTCCTTCATTAAAAATTCGCAAGGACCATCAATTCTCCAAATTTTAAAGTTCTCATCAATCCCTAATAACCTACCACCTACATTAATACACGAACAACTATGCACGATTCCTTTGGAAGCGATAGCTAAATTACTTGTCCCGCCCCCTACATCGATATTCATTATGGTTTTCTGGGTTTCTGAGGAATATTTTACCATTCCGCTTCCCATAATCCCTAACAAGGATTCAAAATTTGGTCCTGCAGTTGCGCTTACA
>JBHLMB010000097.1:0-7849 GCA_048938565.1 Promethearchaeota archaeon
CGAAGCGCCAAAACTATTAGTAGTGCCTGCCGTGTATATGTATGTACCATCGCCCCAAACTGATGTGCCATAATCATCACCCGTTCCTCCCCATGTTCGATTCCACAGTTCGATTCCTGTTATGTCCCAACATACGAGCAATAAGTCAATTCCTGATGCGCTAAAATTATTGGTATAACCTAGAGTGTATAATTTTTGACCATATCCCCATATCGAACGCCCATAATCATCACCCGTCCCGTTCCAAATCCGATACCACACCTCATTTCCTGTTGTGTCCCATTTTACAAGTAATAAGTCATAATCTGAAGTACCTGGGCGTTCAGCGTCTCCTGTAGTGTAAATGTATGAACCATCGCTCCAGATTGAATGGCCATAATCATTACCCGTCCCGTTCCAAATCCGATACCATTTTAAATTTCCTGCCGTGTCCCATTGTATGAGTAAAAGATCATTTAAAGTGCTGGGATTATATGTACATCCCGTTGTATAGACATAAATGCCATCACTCCATACAGAACGGCCTTGATCGTACATTGTTTCGCTCCATGTCCGATTCCACACCTTGTTCCCTGCAGAATCCCATTGAACGAGAAGTAAGTCAAGATTCGATGCTCCGAAACTACTGGTATATCCCGTCGTGTAGATGTGGGTCTCATTGCACCAAACCGAATTCGCACGATCATATTCCATCCCTCCCCACGTCCTGTTCCATACCTCTTGTCCAGTAGCGTCCCATTTTACGAGTAAAAGATCAGTACCATTGGTGGGATTATCCGTGATGCCCGCCGTATATATGAAAGTACCATCCCCTGATAACGAAAACCCCCGATCTTCACTGGTGCCATCCCATGTTCGGTTCCAGATCTCGTTCCCCGCAGCGTCCCACTTTATGAGTAATAAATCAAAATCTGGAGCACCGAAACTATCAGTTGCTCCTACCGTGTAGATAAAAGTACCATCACCCCATACTGAATAACACCAATCATCACCAGCCTCGCTCCATGTCCAATTCTTGAACTCTGGTTGGAATGTTCCTAAACCTAATTCTGATGTTTTAGGACTAAAATACTCTCTTTCTACAGTGATTGGACCACTAATATTATCTTGCATTCTTTTGATCACATTTATTGAAGAGAATGAAGTCAACGCAAGAATAAACAACGCAATAAAACCTAACTTGTTTCTTTTTTTTAATGTATTCATTTCTTTTTCCTTTCAAATAATTTTTAGAATATTTTATTAGTGTTTGCCATTATGGAAACTTTATTGGTACACTTTCATATAAAATATTCTTAAGGATTTCCTAATTTTTAGGAATATCATGCTATTTCTTATAAAAACTTTTGGGATCAGAAAAAACATATATTATATACGACTGAAAGTGATCATAATCATATTTGAAATCTAATCAAACAATGATAAAAAAAAACGCGATATCCACGCTATTTTCGACTTAGAACAGATGTGTAATGGAAGGACATCGTTAATTCTAAAAAAAATGAACGCCCTGTCGCTATAAAAAGCAATAAAGCTGCTGAAAAATCATCCGGTAAGAAACCAAATAGAAAGCATCAAGGAGATAAAACAAAAACTATTACATCAGGAACTTCTTATTATTACGAGCTTGCTGACAATAAATCTTTAAAATTATGGGAGATTACAATAAATGGGTCGTCCTTTACAACCCGATATGGGTGCATCGGGGCTAAGGGAGCCTCAGCAATAAGAGATTGAACCTCTTCTGAAGAAGTTCTTAAAAGGGCAAGAGATTTGCAGATATCAAAAGAAAAAAAGGGTTATTTACTCGTTAAAAAGCAATAACTTTGAAAAGAAGAGCAATAATAGTCATTAATATCATTTCTTACAATATTGCACGAAATTTTCATACATCTTAATTCCAAATTTGCTTGATTTTTCAGGATGGAATTGGGTTGCAACTACATTTTCTTTTCCAACAATGGAACTATACTCGATTTTCCCATACCGTGTTCTACCTATTATAACTCCTTGATCTCTTGGTACGACATGGTAGCTGTGAACGAAATAAAAATATGTGTTATCTGGAATATCTTGTACTAAATAGTGATCTTTATCGATTATTTTTACGCTGTTCCAGCCAATTTGAGGAACCTTGTCGACTTTAGAACGGTCAAACATCACGACTTCACCGTCGACAATATTTAATCCCTCGTGAAGTCCCATCTCGTGGCTGACTGAGAAAAGAAGCTGTTGACCGACGCAAACACCTAAAAGAGGTTTTTTTATTTTTACAATGTCTTGTATGACAGGAACTAAATTCTTTTCTTTTAAATGCTTCATTGCATCTCCAAAGGCTCCTACTCCTGGTAAAACGACGCCATCTGCATTCATTATTGCCTTAGAATCGTCAGTAATGATTGATTCAACATTAAGGTGTTTTAAACACTTGTAAATGCTTTTAAGGTTGCCCATTTCGTAATCAATTATTGCTATGCTGAATGCCACGACTCAAAACCTCATTAGTATTCCTTGTTTATCGCATTCCTTTTTTACAACCTCAATGGGATATTCATTAAAATGAAAAATTGAAGCCGCCAAAGCTGCGTCAGCTTTTCCAAGTTTGAAAGCGTCCACGATGTGTTGGGGATTTCCCGCGCCTCCAGATGCAATGATAGGCACGCTTAGTCTTTCGCTAAACTCCCGAGTTAATTCCAAGTCATATCCGTCCTTTACGCCATCCATGTCCATTGATGTGAGGAGTATTTCACCACTTCCTAGTTCAGTCGCTTTTTGACCCCATTGAATGGCGTCCATTCCTGTAGGAGTCCTTCCTCCATGAATGTATACTTCCCACCAACAATAGTCATCTCCTGCTCTTACTACAATCTTGTCCCTTGCTTTTTCAGGAGATTCTACAATGACTCTCTTGGCGTCAATTGCCGTAACTATGCATTGAGAACCAAAAATTTTCGCTCCTTCTGCTATTAATTCGGGTGTTTTTACTGCAGCAGTGTTTAAAGACACTTTATCGGCACCAGCTCTGAGAATTTCCTTGATATCGCCAACCGTACGCAGACCACCTCCTACAGTAAATGGAATGAATACTTCCTCGCCTGTTCTTTCAACCAAGTCAATTAGAATCTTTCTATTGCCTGAAGATGCTGTAATATCTAAGAAAACGAGCTCATCGGCTCCTTGTTCGTCGTAAAATGCGCCTAATTCAACGGCGTCTCCAGCGTCCTTGAGATTTAGAAATTTTGTTCCCTTGACGACTCTTCCTTCGGTCACATCAAGACAAGGTATAATTCGTTTGGTCAAAGGCATTTTAAATCGTAGTTGTTTATATTATGTTTGGCGCTATTATGCATAAATGTTGATTTTATTTGAGATTTTTGCTTTTGTACAATGTACTCCTTTTTTGCCGTTACGATGTAGTCTCCAGGTGTGACAAAGCCTATTTTTTAGTTTAAATTTTGATGAACAAACAATCCTCCTATTAATTGACCTGAACTAATGCCCGCGTCACCAGGAGGGATTTTTTCGTGTTCTATAAATGTTAAACCTACAGATTCAATTTCTTTTTTGATTGAAAGATTGAAAGACTGATTGTAAGAAACACCTCCAGTTAAACCAATTTTTTGAATATCTTCTTTTTCTGCCACATCTATAGCAATTCCTGCAAAAGCCTTTCCAATCTCTATTTGTGCTCGGGCAGCAATATCGATCTTTTTCTTTCCTTGTTTTATCAGACGAATAATATCTAAAATAAGAGTTGATGTATCTATTATTCTTTGCCCTTTATAATCATACGACTTTACCTTTAATTGAATTTTTGTTGGATCTCCATTCGAGGCCAACCCTTCAAGGCGCATTGCGGGCTCTCCCCTGTAGGTTTTTATATTACAAGCACCTAACAGGTAGGAAATTGCGTCTAAAACTCGCCCCGTTGAGCTTGTTAAAGGAATGCCTTTATTAGAAAAACTTCCATTTGCAACATTGTACTGTGAAATTATGTTTCTCAATTCAATATCGCCATATTCGAGATCTTTTTGTACATTCAAACGCGTGAAAAGATGTTCATAATTGCTTTCGTCTAACGCTCCAAGCAAGATTGAAATTGCCATGCGGGCAGGATATTTCGTACATCTATCCCCTCCTATCATTGGTTGATATTTCAGATGACCTACACGTTCAAGATTTTCGTAGGAGCACTTTAAGACCTCTCCTCCCCATATATTTCCATCAGAACCATATCCAACGCCATCAGTTGAAATTCCTATTATGGTTTCTTCAAGTAAAACATTATTTTCTGCCATTAATCCCAAGACATGAGCGTAATGGTGTTGTACGGGGTATAGAGGAGCGTTATAATGAGCAGATAATTCCTTGGCAAACTTGGTTGTAATGAATGCAGGATGAGCGTCACAGGAAATAAAAGCGATTTCTGAATCTTCAATTTGTAGCAGTGACTTCATATGAAGGATGGCGTTTTTCAGAAAATCATGGGTTTCCAAATGAGTGACATTACCAATGTGCTGTGTTGGAAAGATCCGATTACCTCTTAGAATGGCGCCTGTTGTTGCTAGTTCTGGCCCCGTAGCAATTGCTCCTTGTAAGTCGACTTTAAAAGGAAGTGGTATGTATTCTGGCACGTACCCTCTTGATCTCCGTATTAGTTTTGTCTTGCTCCCGTGAACTCGAGCAACACTATCGTCAGCTCTTTGATAAATTCGTCTATCGTGAAGTAAGAAGAAGTCCGCGAGCAACTTAAGTTGCTCGAATATTTCGTCATTATTAACGCTCATGGGAATGTTTGATGGATTTCCGCTCGTGTAAATAAGCGGTTTTCGTCCGATAAATTCAAAAAGCAAGTGATGGATGCCCGAATATGGAAGCATGATGCCAATGTTATTCAATCCGGGGGCGATATATTCACTTAAAATGGAATTAATTTCCTTATCTTTAAGATCTAACAAAACGATAGGACTTCGAAACGATAGTAGTAATGATCTTTCAGCAGGAGTAATTTTCACTATATTTTCTACTAATTTCAAGTCAGGAACCATCACGGCAAAAGGCTTGTTTTTTCTCTTTCCCTTGGCTTTACGAAGTTTAATGATTGTCTCGTCATTTGAGGCTAAACACGCTAAATGTACTCCCCCGATTCCTTTTATCGCACATATCTCTCCTGCATTAATTCTTTTAGCGGTTATATCGAGGATATCGCTCAATGATTCTGTTAGAATTTTATTACGATTGGTATCGTATAATTTATATCTTGGACCACAATTCTTACAAGCAAATGTTTGAGCGTGAAACCTCCTGTCTTGAGCGTTCTTGTATTCTTGCAAGCAAGAAGGATTTCCTTTTTCGCATAATGGAAACTTTACCATAGTAGTTCGTTCTCTATCGTAAGGTAATTGATTAACAGTTGTAAATCTCGGTCCACACGCAGCACAGGCAACGAAAGGATATTGGAAATATTTTTCCAAATTGGGATTTTTCATGTCGTTAATACAATCCTTACAGGTTGAAATGTCTGGTGGTAATGTCAAACCAATACCCCTTCCTTCTTCGCTCTTGCGAATCTCAAGAATATGGAATTTCTCATTAGTCAAAATAGTGTTAACTTCAATACTTTCTATAAATGAAATGTCAGGTTTTTTTGAATCTAAATCCTTGGTGAATTGCTCTAAATTTTCTGATTTTCCTTGAAGCATCAAGCGTACTCCCGCGTTTCCCCTATTAAGAATATATCCTTTCAATCCCAACCTTGTAGCCAAGTAAAATAAAAAGGGTCTAAATCCCACTCCTTGAACTATACCAGTGATATTGATTTCAAGGGTTTTTCCTGACATTCAAGTATTTAAAATTCAGAATCAATATAAATGAATTTATTTTTAGAATTTAGAAAAAAACAGAATTTATGGATAAAAATCCTGAATGCAAGATCAATACGAAATTGGGCTTTTGTGTTTTCAAAATAAGAACTAATCCTTTTCAGAGAAAGCGGTGCACAATTTTCAAATCATTCCAATTTAAAATCACTATGACACGACCAGCATTTATCTCCCTTGGATTTTAACATTTTCACGCAGTTCATGCAATAAAAAACTTCGCATATGGGACAAACATAGCTTGGTCCAATTATAGGGCCCTTATGTACGATACAAGTGACCTTCCGTTTCTCAATTTTAACTTCAGATTCGGTTTTTTCTTTTTCTTCCTTACTGCTTGACGAATGAACATTTGCGACCGAATCTTGAATGGTTTGTTGTTTGACTATAGAATTTTTTTTTATTTTATGCGAACCTTTGAAGCCTGGTGATAACGCTTCTGGGATTAATGTTTTTGCATTTTTCCTTCTCTTTACTATGAAAAAGGTTAGCGATAACATTCCAACAACCAAAATACTGAGAATTAAATAAAGTATAAATTCTAGTAATTCAGGATTGCTTTGAGGTCCAGATTGATTAATAACAGTAACATTCTTGACGATAATGGAAGTGTTAAGGTTAATATCGGTGACAATTAGAGTGACTTTAAATATTCCAGCACTTGAAAAAACACATTCGGGATTTAAAATGTTAGTAGAAACATTTTCACCAAATCTCCATGTTATCCTCAGAGGAAAGTCTCCAGTTCCGTTAAATATGAATTTAACTGTTTGGCCTACGATTATAGTTGATGTATTAGTGTAAAAATCCACTTGAGGTTCCGTGTCTAAAATGGGATATCTATCCCTACTTCCTGCCGTTCCAGATATATTGTAAGGATCGATACCAGTACCATTAATAGCATAGCTTCCATAATAATCGTCCCAGCTATTTCCAACGCGATTTCTATCCCAAAAGTTTGTAGTTCCATTATCTTCGGCATTAATTCCGTTCTTTATGAAAAAATTGTAGTAAAGTGTGTTATTACTGCTACTATTTATAAAAACTCCCATTTCAATGTTTGAATATATGCTATTTTGAGTTATCGTATTATCCTCACATTCTTGATTCACATTAATTCCTATGAGGTTATTCAAAAGAAGATTTCCAGATATTAGATTATACCTGGTATTGAATAAAGAAATGCCGTGCCCAATTCCAATGCCGTCAATTATTCTATTTCCAGTGATATTATTACTAAAAGAGCCTTCATCAAGATATACTCCGCGATAAGCGTTCGTAATATTGTTGTCAGAAATGATGATATTATTACCTTGTGAAGTTATCCAAACCCCACATCCTACATTGCTAATTATATTGTTGCTGATGGTGTTGTTAGAAACATCTAAATCTGTTTTCACACCGTAATCACATGATTCAATGGTATTATCTGAAACAATGTTAGAATCACATCCAGACAGTAATATGGATATATAAGAATTGGTTTGAAAAGAATTATTGATGATCTTATTAAATTGACATTCCAAGGCAACGCAAAGAGGATATAGTGAGTTATTTAAAAAGTAATTATTTTCTATCGTGTTATTGATGCAATTACTAAGAAATAACCCTTCCTCGGTATTGTGAACGAAATCGTTATTTCTTATTGTTAAATTTGCTACATTGAACAGTCGAAAAGCTGTCTCCGATTTCGTGAATATGCAATTTTCTATAACGAAAGGGTCATGAACATTTGAAATCTCAAGGCATAGATCTCCCCTGTATTGCCCACTAAAAATAATGTTTCTGATAGCATACGGATCTGAATAAGTTCCCATTCCACTGATCCAAGCAAGAGAATTTATTGATTGCGACCAAGTTAGATTTCCTCCCCCGAAATCGTCAATTAACAACTGGTCAGACATCACGGTGTTGATTACATTCCATAGCATGGAAATGTAATTGGAATTAGTTATTGAAATGCTTTCAAT
>JBHLMB010000098.1:0-7832 GCA_048938565.1 Promethearchaeota archaeon
AATTAATACGTTTAAATACAATCAATAATAAAAATATAATTAACTAACCAATTTTTTTAAAAAAAATGAATAAAAATGTTTAAATCAAATAAAAAAGCAATCTTAATACTATTTGCGTTTATTCTACCTACTAGCGCTTTATTAAGTATTTCGTACTTCAGTGAACTAGATGTTAAAGATGAAACAAATGACCCTTTAGGTGAAGACGACCAAAAATTAAAGATTTCTGATCCATTGGAACCCAGAACGGGCTATGCTGTCGTAATAGGTATTTCGGACTATCCTGGTTCTTCTTACGACTTATCATATTGCGATGACGATGCTCAAGATGTTCGAGACATGCTCATTAACGATTATAATTTTAAACCTGAAAATATTATTTACTTGCAAGACTCTGCGGCGACAAGAGACGCTATTAGTTCTGCTTTGGATACAATCGCCGCTCAAGCGGATTCCAATGACGTGTTTTATTTTTATTACTCTGGACACGGCGGAACAGATTATACGAGTGCGTCTACTGTATATTACAGTCTCGATAGCCCTCATCCATATTCCAATGACATGGACACATATTACTCCATTTATCATCCTGGGGCCGCGTTGATGAGGGTTCATTTCGATCGCATTGAAACGGAATATACCTATGATTATGTATTTGTAGGTGATTCTGATATTCAATATGGATATATATACGATTATTTTACCGGGACATATTCCTCGGGTGCGTGGTCAGCATGGGTACCTGTTCTTTCTGATGAGAGAATTTGGATTAACCTCTATACTGATTATTCGAACACTGGTTGGGGCTTTTCTATTGATAGATACGAGGTAAGAGAATATGATGATACGCAATATCTTTGTCCCTATGATTCTATAACCGACGATTCAAGGAGTTATTGGGATACTCTCCTTAATACAAAGCTGGATGCAATAGCCTGTGAGGAGAAATATGTTTTTTCAGACTCGTGTCATAGTGGAGGCATGATCCCGGAATCAGCGGATCCAGGTGTTTATATGACGATGGCCTCTGCCTACAACGAGTATAGTTTAGAGGATTCTGCGAGAGAACAAGGGTGTTTTACCTATTATTTACTCAGGTCCTTAGATTACGCCACGGACTCTAATGGAGATAACATGATATCCATGGAAGAATGTTTTGACTACATATATCCTAATACGGTATCAAGATCGGGAGCTCTGGGATATACCTTTCACCCGCAAGAATCTGATGGCATTACGGGAGAATCAATCTTACAAACTGGTCTAGGGAATGTTGCCGTTTCAAATACTACTAATCAACTTACTTATTCATTCGATGTACACGGAATTGGTGAAATAAAAAATTTAACCCTGATAACTTATTTTATCAACAATACAAATCTAATTTATCAAGAAGAAGACTTATTGCTTACTAGTACAGATCCAACTGGATTTGAAACATACGCAGATACAACTGAATTAGAAGGAGCAACTCAACTTTCTGGATATTCTATTGAAGCTCAAATTGAAAGTAATGAATTAAGAATATTTACTCAGCAAGTATCAGGAGATTTTGACAATGATACAATTAATGATCTGGTAGAAATAGGTCTAGGGCTAGATCCACGTTTTAATGATACTGATAACGATGGACTCCTCGATGGAGTCGAATATTATGGTGATACGGATCCTCTTTCTAACGATACCGATTCAGATGGACTTATTGACGGAGATGAGGTTAATATTTATCTAACAAGTCCTATTAGTAACGATACGGATGATGATGGTCTGGATGATTATTTTGAGATATTTACTATATTTACAAATGCAACAAATCCAGATTCAGATGACGATGGAATGGGTGACGGCTACGAGTACTACAATAATTTAAATTGGACAATTGACGATTCGGCTTCAGATTACGACATGGATGGTCTTTCGAACTTGCTTGAATCTCAAATTGGTTCTAGCGCTAACAACACGGACTCGGATTACGATACAATGCCGGATATTTGGGAATATAACAACAATTTAAATCTCACTTCCGACGATAGCGCATCTGATTACGACGGAGATGGCTTGTCAAACTTGTTGGAATTTCAAATAGGAACACAGGCTAACGATACAGATTCAGATGACGACGGAATGGGCGACGGCTACGAGTACTACAATGATTTAAATTGGACCGTTGACGATTCGGCTTCAGATTACGACATGGATGGTCTTTCGAACTTGCTTGAATCTCAAATTGGTTCTAGCGCTAACAACACGGACTCGGATTACGATACAATGCCGGATATTTGGGAATATAACAACAATTTAAATCTCACTTCCGACGATAGCGCATCTGATTACGACGGAGATGGCTTGTCAAACTTGTTGGAATTTCAAATAGGAACACTGGCTAATGATACTGATTACGATAACGACGGAATGGGCGACGGCTACGAGTACTACAATAATTTGAATTGGACCGTTGACGATTCGGCTTCAGATTACGACATGGATGGTCTTCCGAACTTGGTTGAATTTTATTACTCGAGTGATCCTTGGAATCCTGATACTGATGGAGATCAGTTAGATGATGGTCTTGAAATTGTATATGGAACGGATATATTGGATCCAGATACGGACAACGATGGAACACCAGATGGTGTAGAAGTAATGCTAGGTCTAGATCCTTTAGATCCCAAATCATCTATTTTGACATTGGTTTTTAACATTAGCGGCATAATTGGAATAATTGCAGTAGCTGGTTTCACTGTAGTGGCTGCCATTGTTCAAAAAAAGAAGAAAACTAATGTAAGAGCCAAGTACAAGGGAGCTATGAAATTTAAAGGTAAACTTGAGTCTTATAACGGTGTTCGAGTCCATGAAGCATCTAAACCGGTTGAAAGAACTTCTTATTCACCTTATTCTCAACATAGCCGCCCTAAATATCAGTCAACTACAAATATAGGAAGCGTTCTTTCTAATATGAATCCAACTCAAATGAGAGCATTTTTGTTAGATTTCATTAAAAATAAACTCCCAAGCCCTACACTTCCTGGTACCCTACAAGGCCAGAAAGCGCTATATATTGGGCAAAAAGCGATTCAATTAATGGAACAGCAAAGAGTTTCAGAAGCTCTTGATGCAGTTTTTCAAGCATTACTTTTAGGTGTACCTGAACCGTTAAATAGCCAATTCCAAGGTATAATATTAAGACTTGCAGGAGTAGCATCAGATTCTGGAAAATTTAAGGAGACTTCTTCAAATATTAATGATCAGACTAAAACTCCCTCCACGAAGTTATGTCCTTCTTGTGGAGAACAGAATCCAACAACCAATAGATTTTGCACTAAATGTGGGAGGCAGATGTAAATGACAGAATCACACCTAGCAAAGAAAGATGGGACTCTACAATTTTACAATGTAGATAAAGTATATTTTCCTAATGCATGTGTCGCATGTGGAACGAATACATCTCAAAGATTTCAGAAAAGCATTATAGGAAACTTTTCTTACTTAAAAAATGAGAAAAAGGATTATTTTATTACACTGCCATTATGCGAAGAATGTAAGAAAAATACAAAAATAAAAAAGTCAAAGGAAATATATAAAATCATCCTACTTACCATTATTGGTGCTGTTTTATTGGGATTAGCTTATTTTTTCACCTATTCTTTTTTGATTGGAATTGCCGCTATTAGTCTTCTTTTCGTTGTTCCTTTCTTTCATTATCGAGCAAAAGTAAGGAATAAGATTGAATTAGAAGACTTTATTACTTTTCGTTCAATATCTCCATCAAAAGATAGTGCAGAAGATATCTTAGAATTGAGGTTTTCTAGTGATTACTATGCAAATTACATGACAAAGATTAATCTCGATCTTAATAAAGAACTCGAATTCAAGGAAACTATTAGTCCGCCTATTAAAAATAAACAAGTATCTAATTCATCTTCAATAAATAAGCAAACACCACCAATTTCACAAGAAAAAGATGTTTTCTTTCAGCCTGCAGTTAAAAATGGCGAACCGGTCGATAGAATGCCAAGTACTTTAGATAATTCAAGGATTTCTTGCCCATTTTGTAAGGCGTCAAATCTATCAAATTCAGTTTTCTGCATTTCATGTGGTAAAAGAATTTAAAAAATCTTTTTTTTATTTTTTTTTGTTTATTAATTTTATATTTATATTGCAATATTTTAGTCTTGAAAAAAATGAAATTTGTTATGAATCAATATTAAGATTTAAAATTAAGCAAATCGTGCCCGAGGAAATTTTTGATCTTTTAACTGGTGTACTGTCGTGTAATGATTTTGTCCGGATTTTCTCAAATAATCCATGGCTTCTTCGATACCTTCTATTGTTAAGTTGTACATTGGAATTATGCCGGCTATTACTTTTCTGGTCCACGCCATCCAGCGGGGATCCACCACTTCGGGATTAAGCCATACAATGTTATTTCTGAAGTGGTTTGCGAGCTCTCGAATGTAATATATCCCTGGCATTTCGTTCCGATGATAATAATAAATAGACCCGTAGCGTTCCGTGAGTTCCCAAGAAGCCATAGCTGCGTCTCCTACCATAACACATTTATAAGATTTATCGTATTTAACTATAAAATCTTCAAAATCAATCGCTTCATCCGGTTTTCTAAGGGCATTAAAATAAAACTTATCATAAGGACAATTATGGAAGTAATAAAATTTAAAATCCTTCCAGTGAGACATTTGATTCGCAGCTGAAAATAAGAGATTCACTAAATGGGCATATGGCGTCATGCTTCCACCGACATCCATTATGAGAACCATTTTTAAGTTGTTTTTTCTTCGCTTCTCGAATACCATTTCTATATCTCCTCCGTTTTTTGCCGTTTCATCGATAGTCTTATCCATGTTAAGCTCGTCTTTCTTTCCAATTTCTTCTAATTTTCGCAAGCGTTTTAAAGCTACTTTAATTTGTCGTGTATCCAAAACAATATCTTTTCGATAATCCTTAAAAACGCGCTTCTGAGCAATTTGTACAGCGGTTCTCATTCCCGTTCCGCCACCGACCTTGATGCCCATTGGATTTCTACCACTATGACCGTATTGTGACGTGCCTTTCGTTCCAATGAAATGGTTTCCACCATTGTGCTCTTCGTCTTGATTCTTCATCATTTCTTCGAATTTTTTCTGTAATTCTTCTAAGTCAAATTCAGAAAGAAATTCCTCAAAATTTTGGGGTAATAGATTAATCTCATCGGGATCGAATTCTTTATTGAGCCAATCCCAAATTTCTTGTTTGATGTCTTCAGGGAAATCTAAAGAAGCGTCTTTAAAATAATTCGCAAACGCTATGTCGTATATATCAAAGTGGTGTTCGTTCTTACAAAGAATAGATCTCGATATGTAATAAAATTCCATGATGTTATGGATGAGTCCCTTATCTAGAGCTTGCATGAGGGTCATGTATTCCGTGATACTTACTGGCAAGTGTTTTTTTAGATAATAGAAATAGTTTGTAAACATTATTTTCGTTTTAAGCTTATAGAATTTAGTATTTCCATTATAATTAATGTGTGGAAAATTTTATAGTTAATGATTTTTAGGAGATATTGATTGAAAAAATTTTTATAAATACCATTAGAATTAAGAATTAACTTTTGAATTTAACCCTTTCCAAGGCGAATTCGAGATCTTTTTCCTTCTTGATTAAAGTTCCCAAAAATGGAACGCCTTTCTTGAGTTCCTCTAAAGAGATTCCACTTTTTAACAAGACGCCTATCCAATCTAATAATTCAGATGTAGAAGGCATTTTGCGAAGCTTTGTGAGGGTTCTTAAAGCATAAAAATGTTTTAAACATTGATCTAATAGATTTTTCTTTAAATCGGGGTAATGTAACTTGCAAATCTCTTCCATAAACTCCCTATCGGGAAATTCAATGTAATGAAAAACGCACCTTCTTAGGAATGCGTCAGGGAGTTCTTTTTCGTTATTGGATGTGATTATTACAATTGGTCTCGTTTTGGCCTTGATAAACTCTTTTGTTTCCTTGACATAGAATTCCATGACATCTAATTCTTGTAAGAGGTCGTTAGGAAATTCTATATCGGCTTTATCTATCTCGTCAATGAGGAGTACGACCTGTTCGTCTGATCTAAAAGCTTCTCCAAGTGGTCCATATGTGATGTAATCGTGAATATTATTTACATCTCTATCAGTGGAGCCGAAACGACTATCGTTTAACCTCTGAACGGTGTCGTACATGTAGCATCCGTCAATTGCCTCTGTATTGCTCTTTACATTCCAAATCAATAACTTCTTTCCTAACGCTTCGGCTATGGCGTGAGCTAATAAAGTTTTACCCGTCCCCGGTTCTCCTTTAACTAACAACGGGCGTGCCAGGGCGATGGATACATTGACTATATTTCGTAGTTGGGGATCAGCGATATATCGTACTTTTTCAGTGATGATATTGCCAGTGAATTTATCAAAAGTTTCGGTATTCATAATTATGATAAATTAAGGAAAAATTAAAAATTTAATTAGTAAACGAAATTTTTGTTTTCAAGATAATGAGAAAGAAATCTTAAGGAATATTTAAATAGTACCTGATCTTATCAAAGAAAGATTATATTGAACTTTAATATAAAAGAGAAATGCGACTCGTCTGGAAAAAAGGAATTCTTTTATGGTGCTAAAATCAATAAAAAAATCCAAGATGTTTTTTTGGGTCTTTGCTATTTAGAACCAAAAGAAGAAAATCGAAAAGTTGGACCCGGGAAAGGACACGAAGAACTACTATATTTGATAAATGGGAAAATAAAGATAAAATCTAAAAAAACTAATAACGATCTTTCTGAAGGTGAAGTTTTTTTCATTCCAAATGGACAGAATGTTTTAATAACAAACCTTATTGATAAAAGAAGTTATTTTGTAATTGCCGGAGGCCATACAAAATATCATTCGCATTAATTTTATTTTTAATTGAAAAACGAACATCTGAAATATTGTACATCTCTACTTCTTGCGTTTTTTCTTAGTTTTACATATTATTTTATGCTCAATATAACAGGATTCGCAAAACTTTTCCTTGCAATGCCTGCATGTTATTGAACACACATTACATATTGTATTGTGGCATTCTAGACATTCATATAAGATATTGTCGATATTTTCACCGCAATTTTCGCATAAAATCAATTTTTTTTTCATTTTAGAATAATCTCTCTCATGTTATCCATAGATTTTTTAAAAATAGATGTATTATTCTTCTTTTTCGAATTTCTTCTCTAAGACAATAAAAAGTGGCTTAAATCCTAAATTTGTATCCATTATTTTAACAAGTTTCTGTGCAGAAGGTCTGTCGTAACCCAGATTTATCCTAATCGAATAGCAGCCCCACGATTGAAGGATTTGAATGGCCTTTTCTGCTAATACTTTTCCCACATGTTTTCCAATGTATTCGGGTTTTGTAGCCCAATTTTCGAGATATCCGATATAACGTCCAATCGAATCTTTTTTGGCCTCGATAATTCCCATACCAACAACTTCGCCTGAGTTCTTTTCTTCTGCAATTAAAGTAATTCGCTTGAGATTAGGCTTAAATTGTCTAAGGCCTGAAGATTTCCTCCAAATTTCTTCACTCCATCCAATATCATATTTCGCTTGGAGGTGCGTTAAAATTTCTAATGTTGCTTCGTAATCGGAAGTCCTGTAATTTCTGACGATTACTTCGGAATTTAATTCTTCTGACATATTCATACACATTCTTTTTTTTTCATTATTTTTATAATTTAACTTTTTATCTTGTTAAGAGCATTAATATCGATTTTTTTTGATATTAATTTCTCATTCGTCTTTTCATCAACTACGAATAATAAGTA
>JBHLMB010000099.1:0-7735 GCA_048938565.1 Promethearchaeota archaeon
AAATAATCGATGATTCACTTATTTTGAATCTTAAAAACATCTTATTTGTGTGGTTTAAATCCTTTAAACCAACAATAGTATTATGAGCGAACATCGAACAAAAAAAGTGATAATCGGAATTTCGAGCTTATTTGGAAGTATCAGCGTACTTATTTTATACTTGTTAAATGCTTTTTCAATTTAATCTGCCTATCAAAGCATTGAAGGTGGTTTTTTCGTTGTACTCATTATTTTGTTCAGAATGATTGTTCTGATCTTTATGGCCTGGATAATGTTTAGAAAATGGTTTAAAGCTGAAAAGCAATTTTACGACGACATACCCTTTTTGTTTGGTTTATTTTTCGCAATTCTCGTGTTTGGAAAATCGCTCGATCTCTTGTACAATTTGCTATATTACACGGCATCTCCTGAGGTTTTTATTTTTATTTACAAGCTCCGATATGTAATTGCCGTGCTTGATCTCATGCCTCTCTATGTTCTCACCTTGGAAATCGTTTTATTCGCGCTTGCGTCGTATGGAGAAAAACACGATCTCGAATCAAAACAATATCGTAATAAAATAAAGTTTTTCATAATCGTCCTCGTGACTACTATGGAATTAATCATTGTTATATTCTTCTTGGATGTTCACTCTTCTCGATATATCCTGCCTGCGATAGTCATACCATCCATTCTTATGATGGCTATAATATTCACATTTACTTATAAGAACAAGCTCCTTACTCAAGTAAATTCTCTCTTACTCTGCATATCGTTTTTTCTTTATCTTATTTCTCAAATTCTCCGTCCCTTAGCTCAAACAATCATTGGTCTAACAGCCTCCTATATCGTTCTAAGTGAGCTCGTTGATTTGACAGTATTCGTGCTGATATTTATTGGTTTGATGGTCAAACCGCACTATATTTAATATAAAATATTCAAAAGAAAATAAGTCTCGAAATTTTTATTTAATTTATGGATTTTATATAGGGTATTGACTAACACTAATCCACGATCAGAAGATTTATATAGGTGTCTCGAGATTAGTATATTGGACAATAGTAAAAAATTGTACATTGGTTAAATACATCGATACGGTTTTAATCTCCGTGAAGTTATAACCAGTTTTAAAAGAATTTTTGAACTTGTATTCCACGAATGGCTTTCACTTCCATTATTTACATTATAACACGAGCATAATCTATGTTATAACATCATCGCGCCTATGACCTGTGATACTAAAAGCAGTGACAACCTGGCATAACTATGACTCGAAAAACGTTATTACAACAAAGTCGCTTGGTGTAAAAGCGTTGAAGTCTAAAAACAAGCTTTTGCGGTTGGAACTCTCCAGTATGACAGTTGAATGAAGTAAAATAGTAATTCAGTGTTTCAGTGAATTACTATTGTCCTCTTTTTTTTTTTTTTAATCTGACTAATTATATTATGTCCTTCAGACCATCAAAATTTAAGTCTTCCTTCTCATCAATGTCAAAAAATCCTTGTTGGGCGTTTATTTTTACTGCCAGTACTTCTGAGACTTCCAATGCATATCGATTGATAAGTGCTTTAAGAGATCGTTCTGCTACTAAATTTTCTAAATGGAAAATTGGGTTTATAACCACATCTGGAAAGGCAAAGATTGGGACGACTTGAGAGATTTCCTTTCCTTGAAACGAGGATGGTTTTATTATTTTTTGTTCTATTTTTTCTAAAAAGCTCTTGTCATCATCTGATTTAATAATTGCAGTCGATATGATTAAAGGAAAATCTCGCCTTCTTTTTTGTGCAACAAAGAGTTCTAATGAAATCTTCCTGTAAAAAATAGTGGGTTTTAATTGATTTTCGGAATAGATTTCCTGAATTAATGTAAACGCCTCTTCAAAAAGCTTTACATCAAATAATGTGTCACCAGGAATTACTACATAAACCGGATTTTTCTCTGATAAGGACCTATTTTTCTTAAATTTCAAGGCTCTTAAACCAGAAAGAAACGAATCTAAAGGTCCTTTCTTATATTCGTTTTTTAAGTTAACAATCACGATGTTCTCGTCAAAATTGCGAATAAAATGTTCTATTTTCTCGCTCAAATGACCGGTAACCACGATGATGTTAGCAATACCACACCTTCGAAGGTTTTCAATAATGTACTGTAAGATTGGCTTGTGATTCAAGGCTCTTATTTTGAGTAAGGGTTTTGGAACAGCATGCGTGAGCTTTCCCATCCTCGTACCTTCACCCGCACATAGCACGATTACCGTGATTGATGTGTGGATATTGCTAGTTTTTTCCATTTAGTCTCAAGAACACAATGTTAATAAACCCTCATATTTACTCTCTCGTGGTAACGATGGCGTTTCCTTCCATATCTAATACGATAGTATGCTCTTGTTGGGCGACAGGAGCGCCCGTTCGCTCGATTAAAATGGGATAATGATCTAGAATTTTTTTATTTATGAACTTCCTTATTGTATTATCGATCTTATTTTTTGGAACGATTTGCTTGCTCAAAAGAATTCTTGGAGAGAATGGTAAACGCCCACATATTTTTTCTATTTTATTCATGTAGTTCTGCTCCTCATAGCCCATATTTTTCTTGTTTTTCTTTACGAACCTATATATATACGATGTGCTTCCATTAATTACAATACCTGCTCCTGATGTTGAAAAGGGCTCGCACGCGTATGCATCTCCTGGTTTAAGCACTTGGTCGTGGCGAGTGTCTTTATAATTGGGAATGAACGGTCCTGCGTGCAAGTTATATTGTTGGAGTTCGTGACCCCCTAGATTTGTTATGGGTTTTAATCCACGGCTTAGAATCTTTTCTGCTATGGCCTCTCCAAGTTCATAGAGGCGTGTTCCAGGTACGAATTTCTCGATAGCGGCTTCAAGACCTTCTTCTGCTGCTTCGATATAGTCTTGAAGGGGTGGGTCCTCGTCGAGATTTATTGTAAAAGCGGAATCTGCAATATAACCGTTAAAGTGTGCGCCCAAATCAATCTTAAGCAATCCATTTTCGGGTATAATTGTCTGGTCGTCAATCGTGGGGCTGTAATGTGCCGCGTGCTCGTTAAGAGATATGTTAATCGGGAAAGAAAGTTCTGCCCCATTTTTTGCGATCTCGTTTTCGCATTGCTCGGCGACTTCCAAGAATGTGGCTCCTGGTTTGACGAGTTTCCTGGCAAGTTTTTTTGCTGACGCAACTGCCTTACCCGCCTTGATATATGAATCGAGTATTTGCTTGAAATCTTCTGTCATGATACGATCAGAACCGAAAGGTAAGTTTATTTTGTTAATTATTCTTATGTGCCTTTGTTTTTAAAGGTTGAATCGAAAATTATTTTTACGAAACACGACTTAAACACCTAGATAATTAAATTAATAATCCATATCACCAGTATGAGCGTGTCGTAAGTGAAAGAAATATCGTGTGGAGCATTGAGGAAATCTGATGTGGGTAAAAAGATAACCATTGCGGGGTGGTGTCACGCAATAAGGGATCATAAGAGCACATTATTCATTGATCTAAGGGACTGGGAAGGCATCACTCAGGTTGTAACGAAAAGAGACGAGATAAACGAACAATTAAACAAAAAGATCAAGGCTCTAAATCGAGAGTCAGTGATCGAGGTAAATGGTTTCGTGAGAAACCGCCCCGAAGGTACTGAGAACAAGAATCTTCCAACCGGAGATATTGAAGTTGAAATCGAAACGCTCGAAATCTTGAATACGGCTCAACCTCTTCCATACCATTTCAAGGATAAGAAAAAAGCCTCACTTCCCGTTCGCTTGAAATATAGATATATCGATTTGAGGCACCCTAAATTGCAGGAAAACCTCAAGACAAGAGCGCGAATCACATCCGAAACGAGAAAATACATGGACAAAAATGGATTTTATGAAATCGAAACGCCCTTGCTAACCAAAAGCACGCCCGAAGGTGCTCGTGATTACCTAGTACCAAGTAGGGTTCATAAGGGAAAGTTTTACGCATTACCTCAATCGCCACAATTATTCAAGCAGATGCTCATGGTTTCGGGATTCGAGAAATACTACCAAATTGCTAAGTGTCTTCGAGACGAGGATTTACGACCAGAAAGACAACCAGAATTCACGCAAATAGATTTGGAAATGTCGTTTGTGATTCAAGACGATATCATAAACATAGTGGAGGGATTGATCAGACACCTATTCAAGGTTATTCTAAAGAAAAACATCAAAACACCCTTTCCAAGAATGCCTTACAAGGAAGCAATGTCTAGATTCGGCGTGGACAAGCCAGATACTCGTTATGGTCTTGAACTTGTTGAAATTACGGATTTGATACCAAAAGATGTTTTGATTTTCAAGCAGGTGTTTGAACAAAAACACGGGATCATAAGTGCCATTAAGATTGATAACAAGGCCGATATTTCAAATAAAGCGTTTAACAAGTGGCGCGCTTATGTTCAAAAATTCAAGACCAAAGAGCTTGCAAACATTAAACTCGTGGACGGCGAATTTGTCAGTCCATTAACTAAATATCTAAGCGAAGATGTCATCAAGGGTATTTTCAAGAGATTAAAAGCCAAAGAAGGCGATTTAGTAGTAATTGCAGGAGGAAAAAGCTCTAATGTATACAGGGGACTGGGAGAGTTGCGGATAAAACTAGCAAATGATATGAATCTCATTCCTAAAGACAAGTTCAACTTTTTATGGGTTGTAGACTTCCCATTATTCGAATGGAGCGAAGATGATAAGAGGTGGACGGCCGTGCATCATCCATTTACTTCCTGCAAGCCTGAATTTCTGGATACTTTTGATAAAAATCCCGAGGATGCGTTAGCAAACGCCTATGATATTGTCTTAAACGGATACGAAATAGGTGGTGGAAGCATCCGTATTCACAATCCAGAAATTCAAGAAAGAGTATTCAAGACTTTAGCCATCCCTCCAGAAATCGCTGAACAAAACTTCTCGTTCCTCGTTGAAGCCCTAAAATATGGTGCACCTCCTCACGGTGGTTTAGCAATAGGCTTGGACCGCTTGGTAATGATTATGGTTGACGAACCTGGAATTCGCGAGGTTATAGCGTTTCCAAAGACAAAAATGGCCGTTTTACCATTAGGTGATGCACCTTCTCCCGTGACAGAAGAGCAATTAGCAGATTTGGGCATCGAGCTAACGCCAGAAGTTAGGCTTCAACTAGAAAAGAAAAAGGAAAATCCACATAACTGAACTATTTAATCATTTAAATCGTTAATAACAATTCTTAAATGTATTTTTAGTATTATCATATTAATGGCAAGTTTATTGGAGTGGAAGGGGAAACAAGAAGCATATCAAGAATATCAAAAAATAATCGACGATCGAGATTTAGAACCCTTCCAAGCTATTGAATTCGTTAGACCTTCGAATTCTAATAATACTATTGAAAATTGGCACAATTTACTCTTTTTAGGCGATAATAAACTTGTAATGGCTCAATTATTGAAAAAATTTGCTGGAAAAGTCAACCTTATATATATAGATCCTCCGTTCGCAACAGGAAGCGAATTTAACTATAAGATTCAGATTGGAGAAGGCAAGGAATCTAAAAAATCGAGTAAATGGGTGAGAAAACAAGCTTACGCAGATTCTTGGAAAAATGGCATTGAAAGTTATCTTTCTTTCCTGTACAAAAGGTTATTGTTGATGAAGGATCTCCTTTCCGAAGAAGGCAGTATCTATGTCCATTTAGACTGGCACATTGGACACTACATCAAGGTGATGATGGACGAGATATTTGGCGATAATAATTTTCGGAACGAGATTGTTTGGGCGTATCCCGCAGCTTCGGTGCAAACAAAGAAGTTCTATGTAAGATCTTTCGATGTTATCTTGTATTACACGAAATCTGACAATTATACATTTAATGACGATCCCGAAATTTATATGGAATACTCAGATCGTGTCAAAAATTCCTTAAATAAGGATGATAAAGGCTTTTTTTACTATCGAGGGGGAAGCCATGATGGAAAGAAATTATCGCAAAAAGTTTATGTGAAGAAAACAGGAGTATTTCCTAGAGATGTATGGACAGATGTTCCTTACATACGCGCAAACACGCTTGAATATCAAGGATTTTCCACGCAAAAACCGGAACGATTATTAAAGCGCATACTTTTAGCATCAACAAACGAAAACGACCTTGTTGCTGATTTTTTTTGCGGTTCGGGTACTACACTTGTGGTTGCTGAAAAACTCAACCGGCGTTGGATTGGAAGTGATGTTTCTAATAGTACGATTCATATGGTAAAAAAAAGACTTTTGAGAATTTCTGGTAGCAATGATATTCGAGAATGGAAAAAAAAATACAATAATGAAACCAAGGCGTTTAAACTAATGATACTTCCTGATAATAAACTATCTTTTTCTAAATTAACTCCTTTCTTGGCAAAGGATGTGAACTTGAAAGAAGAATTGAAATCATTAGATCCACCTTCAGTCGATTTAAGGATTATTAAGGAGGGAAAGAAAATAATAGTAGAGTTAAAAGATTATGTTGTACCCTATATTAACTTGCTTTCCCCTGAAATTCGGCAAAACATAAAGAAGTTTTCTGATTGGATTGATTATTGGGCAATTGACTTTGATTACAACATCCCCCAAAAATTTCAAGTGCAATGGGTTTCCTTGCGTACACCTCAGAGTAGGAATCTTGAACTCTATTCAAAATCGCATAAATATGATTTGTCAGGACCCCATATAATAATGGTTCACCTTGTTGACTTTTGTGGTGTTGAAACAAGGTGGATGTTGAAGGTAAATGTGGAATAAAGCGTTCATTTTATAAATTCTCTCAATAATATCGTTGCATATGATCCCCTACTAAGGGAAAATTCCATTTTTATTTTCTTTTTGCCTGGATTATTCTCGTCCTCAGCAATTTTAAAAAGTTTTAATCCCATTGGTTTTACGATCATTGCTCTAAATGAGCCCTTAAAATCGTATTTTTCTAGGATTTTTTTATTAAAAACATCTAAATCTATGGATTCTTGAGCAATTAATTTGTTCATTATATTTTTCATGGCGGGAAAATCATTTAAATCAGTGCCATATCCTATCAATGGAACAACTATTACTGCCCTGTTTAAGTCCATTGCTTTTTTCAAGTATTTATCGTAAGGGCCACCGTATAGATATTTAACTCTAGTTATATTTCCTCTTTCCTCGTCTAAAATGCCAATAACATCTCCATTTATAGGCTCAACCAAGGGTATTCCCTCCTCTGAGCGTAATGAAATCATCTTGTTAAAACACCACGATTGGAATGCGCTTATTAAAAGACTTTTCAATCCGGGAGGCAGGGTGTCAAGTGCACCTTCGTAATCCCCTGGATTTTTAATTAAATGCTCGATCATTTTTATTTCGTACTTGAGACTTTTTGGAAATTCTGAAACTGCTGCTGTTAAATCTTCTGTTTTTTGTAAAAATTCCCTCGCTCTTTGAGCCATTGGACTTTCGGAAGAATAAATTGATGTTACAAATTCTTTGTAGGCATTTTCGTAATCTTCTTGAAGTATATACTGTCCTATTTTGTGAGAATTAGGCCGGAGAGTACCAAATCTTTGTAATCCGTAATAATTTATGAATCCATTCTCGTCGATTGCTTTAATGATATTTTTTACATTTTTTTCTAACCCCTCTATGTTTTTTACATTTCTTAAAACGATTGTGAAAACCTCGTTTAGGTAAACGTCTTTGCAGTGGAGTTTGACCACCTTCAAATCCCATT
>JBHLMB010000100.1:0-7715 GCA_048938565.1 Promethearchaeota archaeon
GTCAAGCATCAAGAATTTATTATAAATTAAAGAATCTTGAGGAGCAGACATATTTCATAATTTTATCTTTACCCACTTTCTCAACTATTGATGAGTGGATTTATTTTGCAAAACTGATGACCATGAATATTAAACATGGATTAAATATACCGCTAATCAGTTTATCTTTTTCCTCACTAATGAATCTGGAGAGAGCTCTTGAACTAAAAAAATATCATATATTTACTATTGAGGATTTCATAAACAAGAAGCAATTTGTCAAAAATATACGTAAACGTTTGAAGTTAAGTAAACGTAAATATAAAGATCTTCTAAATATTATCGAAATGCTGAAAATTGATGGAATTGCTGTTAATACAGTTAAAAAATTGTTTGAATCAGGCATAAAAAATCTTGAGGAATTGAACAAGGCAAAGATTGATTCTATTCTAAAAGATACTGTAGATACTAAGTCCATTGAAGAAATAAAAAAAAAATTAAAAAGAGGGGTGTAATTTAATTGGCGTTAGAAATATTATATATGTATTATTTCGGTATCGGAATATTATTCTTTCTTGTAGGATTCATGTTAGTTTACGATAATCTAAAAAAAATAAATTTAATTGAAGGAGAAAAATTTATCGCTCAAGATTGGATCTCTTGTTCTTTTTTTGGATTCATGTTTTCAGGCTCGTTATTATTTATAATCAATATAACATTTGATGTCTTGCTTGAGGCTCAAGATCCTGTCTCAATTGCAGGATACACGCTAATTGTCTTAATGGTAATTCTCATTATCTATCCATTATGGGAGGTGACATATCTGGGGCGCCCTACAAGTGACTCCGTGCATGGTTTTCATAAGATTTTGGAAACAAAGATCCTTGACCGTTTTTCAGGAATGAAGGTCTATATCATCACATTTATACTTTATTTGGCGATTTACATCCTACCTATTATAATTATCACTGCAATTACTCCTAGAGAGATAGGAAGCATTGTTTTTTTGTGGTTTTTAATATTTCCCTTGTTCTTTTTAAATTATTTTGCAGCGTCAGGTCAGATGTCAACCATCATAGGAACCTTATATAGAAAATCACATTTTATATCAAAAAAACAAGAGAATGTTCTAGTGAAAGAGAAAAGTCAAATGAGTTTCATCATGTCTCTTATTTTTATAGTTATCGCATGGGTTCCTTTCATACTATCCGCGTATAACTTCGGAGGGGCTATTTCAGGAATGTTTGATCCTAAGATTGAAGAAAGGCAGGAAATTATGGCTTTGATTTCATTATTTACCACAGTCGTTTTTGGAATTATGGGATTTTTTAAAAAATTCTGGAATAAGAAATCAAAAACAAAGTCAATTGATTTTATTTTTTCTGGTTATATTTTTATTGGAATCGGAGTTAACATGTTAATAAATTTTTATGCCATTAATCCTGATGTTGTTTCCCATATTTTATCCGTAGAAATCTTTGGATTCTCTTTGAATAATTTAGGAGTCGGTGGAATATTCTCGGATCCTGCCTCACTTAATTTATTGATTTTAATTCAAAGTGGTATCATCCTTTTTTATGGAGCTTATTTATTCTTAAACAAAGTATCGGAATTTCGAGCAGACACCAAGCTCTCATCCGTGAATAAAGCATATAAATTACTTGAGGTATCAAAACTAGTAAAAATTGACAAGCGTAAAATAAAATTAAGGAAAAAAAAAAAAGTAAAAAAACCAGATCTACCAACTTTATTCAAATCGGTAATATTAACTCCATTATTTGATAAACACGGATTAGATATTAATGAGCCAGTTCGAAAAAAAGCAGCACGATATCTCTTATTAATATGTACTGAAAATCGTGATAATGTGGAACTTGTTCGTTCTATTATTGATAATGTTACTAAGAATACGATTAACTTACCTGAGGAAAAGCAAGTATTATTTATTAGTAAAGATGCCGTTGATCTCTTAGGAAATATCGGTAAATTATCAGAATACGCCTCAGATATTACCTCCCGATTAATTGATGCAATTCCTAAAGTTAATATTCAGGTTAAACAATATATTTTAGATGCTTTAGGGGATGTAGGAGAATCTAAAGAAAATACCAAGCAAGTTTTAGAACATCTAAAACCCCTACTAATAGAGCGAGATTATGCATTAAGAAGAGCTGCATGTTTGGCGATTGTTGAAATGATTCTTGAGGGAAGTAAAGACGATCCAGAGTTTATTGAAATGGCTTTAAATCCCTTGTATGAAATTCTTGATTCTCACGCCGAAGATGAAGTAATTATCGAAACAACTCTCGAAACATTATTATCTAGTTGTGGAAAAGCTGCTGATGATATTGACATTAAAAAAGTTCTTCCCTTTTTAAATTATGATGTTCCAGGAGGAGATAAAGTCATTATTGGCTCTATAATAAGGACCGCCATTAGTATAATCGCTTATATGGTGTATTATAACCTTGAGTCTTTCCCGGTAAATGAGATCAAGAAATATCTGGATGATGAAAGAGTTTACATTCGCTATGTTGCTGTGGATGCTATTGGAAATTATCTAATTGAAAAAATGGACGAAGAACTCCTCAAGAAATTGATGGAAATGTCCATTAAGGACGAGGATCCTGATGTTACCGAAATGTGTGCTGAATCCATAGCGGAGGTTTTAATCATGAATAAAGGACTTAAAATCTCAATTAAGGGACAAGACATTTCCATTTTGGATTTCTATTTGAACACCTTAGAATCCAGTAATAGAATCGAAGCTGAAAATGCAACCGAAGCTTTAAAATCCATTGCTCGTCTTTATCAAGAAGAAAATATATGGCCAATCCTTAGTAAAAAAATTCAAGGAGACAATTTAGAACTTGTTCGTGATTGTTTATACATTGCGGGTTCCATTGATAAATTCATTCATGACAAGATCGATGTGAATGTAATTCTTGAAAAATTAAAACATCCTAATGCTACTGTTCGAGCGGAAGCTGTTCACGCATTAGGACTGATGTCGGATAACCATCCCGAAATAAATCCTAATGATTTATTTAGCTTATTAGATGATGATGATCCTACTGTTCGACAACAAGCCATTTTTGCCTTGGGAAATTTAGGAGAAGAAAAACCCGGTGAAATAGTTCCTGTTTTAATAGAACGATTCCTCAACATGTTATTGCTACCAAATATCGAAGAAAATGTTGCTGAAGAAGAACTCATTGCTGAATCTTTAGGTACAATAGGAAAAATCCATCCAATGAATGAAATAATCATTACTTTACAGAGAGGATTAATGGGAGACATGAACATATTCGCTAAAGATGTCGTTGCTAAAGCCATGTATACCATCGGCATAGGATTAATAAAAACGGGAAAGGCTAAAAGAACTATTGAAGATGCTGATTTAATAAATGTGGACTATTCAATAAGAAAATTATTATTGGGTGCTAAAAAAGAGTATACAATCGGTAACATAATCATCATCTTGATTGAAGCACTTCAACAAAAAGGGATTCCTGAAATTGTAATGAATGAAATCAGTGATAGCATGCAAGATTTATTACCTGCATTTACATTTAAGAAGAATGAAAAAAAACCAAATGAAGTATTAAATGCAATTAAATCGCTACTTGCTCAAGCATATTATTCAAATTATGATAGTGAAATCTTAGAAACTATTGATCGATGTGATTCATTAATCAATTTTAGAGCCTCATTTGAAGCTCCGGAAGAGGATAAAGCTTTACGTGAACGATTGTCATTCTTTTCGTCTCAATTTACTAATGATGGAAAACAATTTCACGATCAAGGAGAAATATTCTTGATGTTAGCAAAAAACGATCCTGAATATTTAGATTACGCACTAAAATCATTTGAAATTGCAACAGAATTAGCCGCAAATGAATATTATACACCTAATTGCCTCTATCAGATGGCTGTAATTTACAAGATGAAAAATGACATTCCAAAAGCAAAAGAGATGTTTAACACGGCATTGGAAATATTTGCTTCATTAGATGAGGTTGAGATGATGAAAATTTGTAAGGAAAATTTAGCTCAACTAAATTAATTTACTTTTCTTTTTTTTGTTTAAAAATGAATTCCTATCATATGAAAATCGTTTTTAGAATTCTTAAAAAACCTAAAAAAAATTCTCTTTCTGTAAAAAATTAGACCAATTCAAATACTTCTTGGATTCAAGAACTTAATAAGGGATTTTTGAATTTTGTATAAATTAGCAAATAGTTTCATGTTTTGCTCGATCGACAGGTCTAAATAAAGAGATAGGTCTTGGGACATAAACCCAATCTTACGATACACCTCGTTAATCCTTTCGGGTACACTTTTTCCATCGATCGTGATTTTAGCTCCCCTCGATCGGGACTTAATATGTTTAAAAGCGTCGAGATGGTCGTTGTGTTACCCGAACCATTAGGGCCGACAAGTCCATATCTCACCTTTTTTGACGCTTAAATTAAGATTATCTACGGCCTTGAAATTCTTAAAAGATTTAGATAGATTTGATATTTCTATTATAATTAACTTGGAAGTAACAAAAAAAAATAAATTATTTAGGGAATAACGACAATATAATATTTGTTTAAAATGAGAAATCATAGCAAACCAGTGATGAGATTCTCTGAAAGTAGCAACAAATTGAGAACGGCGAATTTAAAAAGCTATCGGAATTATATAAGCTAATTAATGATGTTTAGTATTAATATTGAGTTTTATGTTTATGCTCGAAAGAAGATCTATTTCTTTTTCTCGATATATTAGGAAAAAAAAAAAATTATCCCGGAAGTATGTTGGGAAGTATGTTGGGCATAATTCTTATGAGAGGAACAGCCAAACCACCTATTATAGAACCGATTGAAGATATCATCTTTAATTTCGATTTCATATCCAAGGCAACTTGCACGCTTCTTGTTTTTCCCTCGATTATAACGCCATCTTCTGACTCCAAGAAGATCTGAAAGTTTTGTTCTCCCTTTTCTCTTGGCTCTAATGTGATCCATATAGTATCTCCGTTTTCTAACATCACGGACTCGACACCAACGATATCAAGGCTATCGGACGAAACTAAGGGTATTTGTGTGTTAGGAATATCGAAACCTCCTCTTCCTTCCACCTTCACATCAAGAGTTAATTTTGCGGGTTGGAATCCTGGTGCGTTTATTTTTATCCTGTATTTTTTCGCTTCTTTAGAGTTATTATACAGGAAGACCATTATGTTCAGTTCTCCGTTAAAAAATATGACTTCTTGAGCGCAAGAATCCATGTATACTGGATCTTTTGAAATTCGTTCTATGTTGTCGGCAAGTTCCAATTGAAGTCTATCAATGATTTTAAAAAACCCGGGATTATAGCTTTTAATGTAATCGAAGATCTTATAGATGCTTTTAGAGGAAAAATGCCACGCACCCTCTATGAGGAGTCCCTTGTTAATATCAAAGGTTTCTGAATCTACATCAAGGACTTCTTTTAATTCTTGGGTAAGGATGCTGTCATCTATAACTTCTTGATATCTTAAATAATTCAAGAAGAGAATTTTTTCCATAGCAAAAGTTATGGGAAGCTCCTCTTCTTCTTGGGATTTTACTTTTTGGACAAAAGCAGGCGTAAGTATCTGATTTAATCCCGCCAAATATTCGTCCCATTTAAGGTAAGAAACGGGATCCAAGTGGTTAGAGAGTATTTCAGAGAAGAAATTGTCTAAAAAGATTTGATGCGTCGTTGGCTTGTAAAAGTCTTGCAAGCCATTCACATCGTGTATGTTCAAGTTCAAGCTCCTGATTAAAAGCGCTAGACCCAATCCGAATAATGCAAATCCAGCGGCGGCAAAGCCTAAATCTAATTCTCCAACTAAGAACATCGTGAAGAATAATACGATGGATGTTAAACACACGGCAGCTATGACATCAAGCATGTAAGTAACGCCTTTCACTTTACCATAAAGCATATCAAATCCATCTAGGCTATCAATGGGCCTTCCTTTTAATCGTTCAAATTGAAGTCGTATTTTTAGCGAAGAATTTGTTTGTCTCGCACCTTCCAATAGGATTATTGAATTCACAGCGTATATAATCAGCACGATAAAATAGCATAAGGTTAATATCTTATAGTCGTCAGGTTGCTGAATGAATTGTTCTGCTTTAGGTATTCCATCCGGATAAGATACTAATGTTAATATTGTAATGATCAATAATATCATTGGTAAGACGAACAAAAACCACTTTCCGATGTTTGTAATATAGCTGATTAACCTGGCTTGATATTTTTCCTTTTTTAATATTTTTTCAGAACTTATTTTTCTACCTTTTACCATATTTTTCACTTATTTCAAATATCATAATTTTTTAGGATAGTGATAATAAAGAAGAAGGAAGTGTTTATTAATGTAGCTTTATGACATTGAGATGATGAAAATTGTAAAGAAAATTTAGCTCAACTAAATTAATTTCCTATTTTTTTTATTATTTAAAATATTCTTATTATATGAAAAATCGTTTTTAGAATTCTTAAAAAAAAAACCGAAAAAAGTTCTCTTTCTATAAAAATTAATTAAGATAATTGCTAAAAAAGGAAATATGATCTAAAAAAATCATTACTTGATAGAAGATATTTTGTTTCGTTAATTTTGGGATTTTTTTTGTGTTATCTTGATCATTTCTTGGGAAATGAAAAAGTTATTCCCGGATTTTTTCCTCACCATTTTTGTCGGTTAATTCCGAATTCCGTCAATGGTTATAAAGATTTTGTCATTTTCCGTAATAAAGTCTTTAAAAAGATCACGGAAAATCATAAAAGATTACCTTTAGAGTATCAAATCCGTTTTCCGTAATTATGTAAACGGAAAAAGTTATATTTCCACGAATTTGACCGATTGGGCAATTTTGGAGGAGATTCTTAGCCCAATACATTTAAATATGTAATTATTTTTATTCATAAATAGAACTAAAAGTTTTAACATAGAAAATAAGATAAAGTGAATAAATAATGATGGAACAAAAAAGTGGTTTGGATAAAATAACTCAAATTAACGACGAGCAAAGAAAAGCAATCTACAAAGCGGCTTCAATGGTTGGTAGGGACACTATTGAAGAAGTTTGTCCTGCCCTACTAAGGATCGTTTTGAATTCCGAAACAGGTTTGCTAAAAAACGAGTTGGGTAGAGTCATATTCCACCTCCAAAAAACTGAAACAATAAACAGCAGGATTGGACTTGAAAAACTTCTTGACGCGACTATTACGGTTGCTCCAGAGGAAGTTTATAAGATCCTAAAAACAAGCGATAAAGACGCTCGTGAGTTGGCCAAAAGAATCAAAGATATAATGTAATTTTTTTTATCCTTTTCTTTTTATCAAATTATATTATTATATAGAATTAGTGCAAATACCACATCCACCCTATAATGTTAAAAAAACGATTTTATTTTTCATGTAATATTCAAAATAGTTAAGGATTATCTTGATCAAAAATCTTAAATACAGCTTGTCTATCTTTATACCTGTCTCTTTTTAATATTATTATCAAGAACATAATGGTGTAATATTTCATTGTTATCTTCTTGATTATTTATGTATTCAGGGTATTTTATTTATAGTAAAAACTATAACCTTTCGGTCTAGAAGCCAATATTCGAATAGCATATATATATTAAATCAGCAGAAAATATTCACGAAATTAACCATTCCTTTGCTTCTTCAATGGGTTTCGCAGTTACTTTGGAAAATTT
>JBHLMB010000101.1:0-7654 GCA_048938565.1 Promethearchaeota archaeon
AGAATTACTTCGATTATGTATTTCAAATTGTTGGGGAGGAGCTCAGGCCAAATCCTTCTGAAATATTTCTCACACCAAAAGTATATCTCATCATTGATAAATCGCTGAAAATAATTTGGATTTGGGCGGGTTCAAAATCGCGACTTTTTCACAGATACATTGCCGCCAACTGGGCGGGAAAGTTAAAGGGAAGGAAAGAGTACAACCAATTCAAGTACGAAGTCATCAAGCAAGATCGAGAACCTAAAACTTTTAGATATATTGTAAATGAAATTAAAAATAGGGGAAATTATAGTTATCCTGGAGAATCAAGGGATTTAAAGGAAGAATTACCTAAAAGCACGGATTCAACTCAAGTTATACATTCAGGAGCTCCTCAAATTGTATCCGAAAAGATTACAAGAAGTATCTCCGCTCTTGAAAGATCAAAATTGAAATCTCTCCTTGCTGAAGTAAAAGAAATTCATTCACATGTTAAATATTCAATCCAACATATTGAAAAAAGGATTGAAGAAATCGAAAAAATAGTCAATAAGATCTAAGGAAAGAAGTTTTCTAACATTTTTACTGAAATATATTATCAGATCATAATTTCGTAACTACTTAAACTTAAAACATAAAATTGTCATTATGGATGCAAGCAAGAGCATTGAACAAAATAATTCAAGAATGAAAACAACTCACATACGCAGAGATCGCATTTCTAAAAAAAACGAAGAATCAGAAATGCTTATTCCCATTGGTCATTTTGTCATAGTAAACAGGAAAAAATATAAGAAAAAATATCCCATTATCAGGATTCATGGATTAGGATCCTGTATATCACTTATCCTATTGGATACCCCCAATAAGATTTTCGCAATGACCCATATTTTACTTCCCTCCTCTGATGTTAACATATCAAATACAATCCGTTTTCCCCAAAAGTACGCAAATCTTGCAGTAAAAGATTTAGTTGCTGAAATTAAAAAAGAAGGGGCATGTCTTAGTAATCTTCAAGCAATTCTTGTAGGTGGATCCAAGATCTTTAGATATAGTAGCAATCACATCGGTGAAGAGAACGCAAAAGTAATCAGAGAAGAGTTACAAAAGCAAAAAATTAAAATTATAAAAGAGGATATTGGTGGTTCAAAGGGAAGAAATGTCTTATTCGATGTTGGTAAGATGTTAATAATGACAAGGAAAACCGGTCAAAATGAATTTATAATATTATATAGAGAAGATAATAAAAATGAAGAAGAAAAATAAAATAGAAAACTATATCGATGGTTCAGAAGAGATAAACTTAACACCTCTTCAGCTAGATTCCTTAATGGAGCTTGGAAACATCGGATCGGGGCACGCAATAACAGCACTTTCCCAATTATTAAATCGTGGCATACATGTATCTCTTACATCTGTCGATCTGACTCCTTTTTGGAAGTTACCTGACAAATTTGGTGGACGAGAGAACGAAGTTTTTGGGATTCTCTCCCTTGTAAAAGAGGACCAGCAACTAACAATTCTTCAAATTTACGAAAAGGAGTCGATCATTAATGTTGTAAATAACATTACTCCTGAAAGGAAAGTAAATCTTCTTGAAATCACACAATTAGAGGATTTAGACGATTTTATGCTGAACACGATTACCGAGGTAGGAAACATACTAGCGGGGCATTATGCAAACGCGTTAGCAGACCTAATGAATATTAAGCTCATACCGGGCGTTCCCGAAGTGGCATTTGATGCGTTGGGATCTATAATGGAATATGTCATCGCAAGGAGTGCCGAATCGGCAGATTTGGTTTTAATGGTAAATACAAAAATGAACTTGGAAGATTTAGATATAAACGGAATCATTGTTTTTCTTCCAGTTATTAGCACATTAAAAAAGCTTTTTAAAGCGATAAATATAGAATATTAATATAATTGATTTAAAGCATTATTTAGTTGTTAAAAATATTCTCTATCCTTTTAGATACTTCCTTCAAGAGCAAGTTAGCCATCCCTAATTTTGTCCAGATTGAGAAAATCAGAATTAGATAAAATTGAACTGTACCACCATCCATGGTTTGTGAGCAAATCTTTTCCTCGTTTTCTAATTCTAAAAACATTCTATGGACTTTAACCATATTTTTTTTTGCTCTCACTTCAAATTCGCGAATAGTACTAGAAAATGTATCTGTTGGAATTGAAGAATATAATACTTTCCCATTCATTGTTAATAAAGCGCCACCCAATATATCATTATCTTCCGTACATTTTCTTAATATACTAACAATATTCTCGAAATGGGGGATTTCTGCTTGTGTCTCTTCTTCTTCATCAAGATATTCAACTGAAGAGAAAGTAAAATCAACTTGTTGGTAGCCCCTGATTTTAAAATTTTTATCCACAAATGCTTGAAAACCGTGTTCACAACATAATTCTTGAGGGATTGATATGGTAGTTAGCTGCTTGCTTTGATTGACTATTTTCATTGGAACATTTAATTTTTTTTTAGCTTGACAATTAGGACAAACAATTACAATTTCTTTAAATTGATCTGTATTTTCAATGTTTTTTTTATTTGCTTTTGACTCGGCCATATATTTTTCACTTTAAAACATTTTTCCATACTAAAACATTATTAATATTTTTTCTCAAGAAAATATTTTACAGTGTCGATTCTCCATAAGAAGAAAAATAACCTTTCATATAACTAATATAGTGTAGTATTAAAAATTTTATGGGAAGTTCTCGAAGTTTAAACAATAATCGCACAAATTGGAGGAAACACAATGAAAAATAAAGCAATTTTTTTGGATAGAGATGGTGCGATAAATGAGGACATAGGGTATAATTTTTCTATTGATAACTGTAAAATTCTTCCTGGAGTCATAGAAGGGTTAAAACAGCTCAAGGGAGAATACAAGTTTTTTATAATAACAAATCAAGTAGGAATTGGACTTGGTTTAACTACATTAAGCGCCTTTAAAGAGTTTAACACTCATATTTTGAAAACACTTGAAAGAGACGGTATTGCAGTTGAAAAAACTTACTACTGCCCTCATATTCCAGAAGATAATTGTTCGTGTAGAAAACCTAAGACCAAGTTTATTAAAGAAGCGAAAGAAGATTTTAAAATTGATCTAAAACAATCCTGGATGATAGGTGATCATCCAAGCGATATACTTCTGGGAATTAACGCTGGATGTAAAACTACATATGTACTGACAGGACATGGTGAGAAGCATCTTCAAGAACTAAAAAATCGTGGAATTGTTCCTACGATAATTGCACGCTATTTTTTAGAAGCTACCTATAAAATAATAGAAGGAAAAAAGAAAAAATGAAAAATTAATCTGCTTCTTTCAAGAAAAAATTTGGCCACACATCAGCCTCTATTTTTCTACCACTCATAATTCTTTTCTCGATTTTTTATTTTCATCATCATATCTTCGATTATACGAAAAAGATAATACACAACTTTTTGATAGTAATGAAAATAATGATAAATAACGATGATTTTTAAATATATAAATAGGTATCATTTTAAGGTGAAAACAAATCGTAAATAAAATGATGGCAGCCGTTTTCCACAAGAACGAAGGAGAAGGAGGAGAGATAATGTTAGAAGACGTGAGCATCCCGTACATTGCTAATGAGGCTCAAGTGAAACTTAAAATAACTTCATGTGGAATTTGCGGTACTGACTTGAAAATTGCATCAGGCGGACATCCAGCCAAAGACAATACCATTCTAGGACACGAATTTGTAGGGATAATAGACGAAGTAGGTGAAAATATTCGCGACTTAGATGTTGGAGATAAAGTTGCGGTCGATCCTAACGAGTATTGTGGGTATTGTAAGTATTGCAGGAGCGGTTTAACAAATTTATGCGAGTATATGGCAAAAGGAACGACATTTGGAATTTTCCAAAACGGCGGTTTTGCAAAATATTGCATACTACCAAGAAAAACACTGTATAAATTACCAGACGATTTCGACATGACAACAGCAGCTCTCATTGAACCATTAGCATGTGCAATACATTGTCATAACCAAGCAGATGTAAAAGAATCAGATGTGGTCGTAATAATTGGCGCTGGTCCCATGGGATCGATTATAGAATCAGTTATAAGGACGCATCCAATTAAGAAATTAATTTCGATCGAAATTAACGATTGGCGTCGAGAAAAAGCACTTGAATTGGGGGCAGACCACACGATAAATCCAAAAACGCAAGATGTAAAAAAAGAGATAATGTATCTAACCAATAATAATGGTGTAGATGTCATAATAGATGCCGTGGGCGCTTCAGATACTTTCGATATGGCAACAAAAATTTGGTCCTATGGAGCAAGATTAGTATGTTTCGGACAAGACACTCGGGCAGAGGCGTTTCTTAAGCCAAACGATATCGTGAGATTTCAAAGAAGAATTATGGGTTCATATATATATAATTCAAGGGATTTTCTTGACGCTATTGAACTAACTGCAAATAGAAAAATTGATGCGTATAAATTAATCACCCAAGAGATCACCATTAATGATTTGATCACGAGGGGTTTTGAACTCATGAAAAGTAAGAAATGCGTAAAAGTAATCGTTCACCCAAACTAATTTTAACAATAAATTAAAATAAAAAAAAAAGGAAAAAAACCGAGAATGATCTCATGGAATATAAGTCAAATTTTCCCACGGTTGAGAGAATAGAACTCCTAAATCTACTTCGACATCTATTCCTGCGTACCTACCCGCCAAGTAAAACTCAAAATCTAATGTAGCGTTTTCCAGGGCTAGACCTGCCATTGTGGTTTCACCACTGATAGTAATGTTGAAACTTTCTTCCGCATAACTAAATTGGTAAAAGTTCCATACATTATCTAAAGGCGTACCTCCAATATATCCATCTGGAAGTCCATAACCAGTTACATTTGTACAATCGCGAACATAGATATTAACATCAATCTCAATATTGAGAATCGAATAAACTCCCTGGTTATCAACATAAAAGGGTATGCTCATTTCTATCGAATCGTCAGTATAATTTGGAAAGGGCGTACCACCATCATTGTGAGAGAAAGAAAATCCAGTGGAGCTTAAAAATCCTATATCAACATTTATGGCACTTAGGGGTATGCTCACGAAATAACCGAATATTAAAAGACTTGTTATGATGCCTGCAACTTGAAAAATCCGGCTTGCTTGAAATGCTCGTTTAAATTTTGTTATTTTGTATTGCTTGTCTTTATAAATCTCGATAGTTCTTAGTATGTGTCGCATAACACTAAACAAAGCACCTATCAAGAACAAGTAAGCAAAAATTTGTATCCCTACGGAAGCCACAATTTGTTCGTATGTTATAGTAAATGTTCCGAACTTTACTCCAGGAGTGAATCCACCAAACATGTAAACGATGAATATAGCAGAATATGTAGAATCAATTATCTTTGTATAACCGTGTGCAACCGTATTTTTTTCAAACATGTGAGTAATGACTGCTAATACCGTTCCAATAACTCCGAGTACTATGATGCCTATTTTCCAGTCATCACTAATTTGCATTAAGTTATTAGATTCAAGAATTCCCATAACCACTAACGGAAGGACTAAGTAAAAAATAGCTTTAAGCGTACCATAAAATATCATAGATCCATATTTTATCTTCATAAATCTTACCTTATCTGATACATTTTCAAAATGTTTTGTTCAATTATCAAAATTCTATAAAAGAATAAAATAAATTCCTAGTATATAAATCCATTGGAATAAATGCAATTTTTAGCTTGTTCTGATTGTATAAATTCAGATTTCTAATGTTATTGATATATGAAAAATTTTAGTTTAAAACTTATGTTGATGTAAAAACTTTATATACACTCTGCACCTACATTTTAATTAAATACTTTTACATGATCGAAATTTAATGAATGAGGGTGTTAACAATGGAAAAGGAAAGGTTTTTAGAAATAATCTGTTTTGTATATGCGTTTTTTGCGGTAGTATTAGGAATTATCTTTATCTTCTTTGGAGAGGGATTCTTAGAAATTCACCAATGGCCAACGACGGACTTGACAATACTCAGGATGTTAGGTGCCGCATTTATAGGATTTGGGTTTGCTTCGATACTTGCGTGGAAAAGGGTAGAATGGGTGAAGGTTCAGATCGTTGTCGAAATGGAAATGGCGTGGCTCACCATTGTAATAATAGTGATGATTGTAGGATATTTCCAGCCCCCTAATGGGGTCCCCGTTATCATATGGATGTACGCAATTGTGCTCATGGCGTTTGATTTTGGCTTTTTTTACACTTATTACATGTATCGGAAATCGTAAATTTTTATTATTATTGATTTAAACTCCAAAAAAAAAATTTTTTTTTCAATTAAAATTAATAAAAAAATCTCTATCAGACTTCTTCTCCATATCTTATTAATAAACAGGTATTTATCAAAGCTGAATGAACTTTTATTTCTTGAATTTTTCCTATTGTATATGAAATTATTTAGCGCCAAGAAAAGGAAAAAAGAATTGATTTCCTATAAGTGTGAAACTTGCGGTAGAAATGTATCAACATATAGGGCAGTAATTCTTTGTCTTGGGTGTGGAAAATCGTTATGTCATGCGTGCAATACTTTCATATTATATCCCCAAGATTTTCAAATACTAAAAAAGAGAGAGCAGAGAAGAGTAAAGCAGAGAGCAATTTCTTTAGAAAAAGCGCGAGGTGCTGAGAAAGCAAACAAGAGTGTGACTCCCATTATTGGAATAATTGGAATTGCTTTCCTAATAGCTATGCTTATTATTGATCATATGATTTTCTATGCCGTTTTTGGAGCTTTAGGAGGGATATTTCTCGTATTAGCAGCTTCGGTATTTCCTTCATTCTGGAATTTCGAACAACGCCAAAGGAGAGTAATACATAGGCAAGTTCGTAGCATTTTAGTTAAATATAACATTCAAAGAGTATTTCACGGACAAGGCACGAAAAAGCAACAAGAAAATGAAGTTAAAGAAAAGATCAGTATCATTACTTGTCCTGAATGCAATACAGTAGTAACGGCAACAGACCTTAAATATTGCGACACATGCGGAGCTGAACTAAAGAAATAAATTGACCATATTTTTCTAATAACAATAATTCTAAAAGCGTAATGCTATAAATCAAGATTTTTTAACTATTTATTACATCCACTTAGAGCTAATGATCCACTTCATTAAGCTTTAATGAAAAAAAAAGAAATTAACATTGCCTATAGAGAGTCAATAAATTTTTATTACTACATTCTCATTACTACTGTAAGTTTTTTCATTTATGATATAGGAGATTTTATTGGAACGAAAGGTAAAAGGCAATAGAAAGTTAAAACCCATAGCTTCCGTGAATATTACAATACCTATGATAAAAAGTCTTTTATCAATCTTTTTCCTGGAAGAATTATGTGATTTTCTCATTTATATCCAAACAAATATTTTTTGAGAAAAATACATTATATTCTAATTTTATGAATTTTATCACAATTTAGCATTATAATGTGGATTTATTTAACATAAAAAATGCACTTTATTTAAAAGAATCTGGGTACTTTGTGCAATATAAGATCTCTAAATAACCGAAATCATTTATAATTACAACCAATTTTCAGAATCTAATCGTTCCTATTTGATTTAATATTTTATGAGGCTATTGT
>JBHLMB010000102.1:0-7625 GCA_048938565.1 Promethearchaeota archaeon
AAGTTTTATTAATATTATTCTGAATATGGAGATTGACAATGAGTAGGTATAGTAGGTTTATTACTCCACGAAATAAGACGAATAAGGGCGATACTTGCATATGAATCAAGAATAATGAAGCTATCGATCATATTTAATAACAAGGATGACTACATATTCTATATAGGACCTTTTGATAACCCAACCATTTGATAATCAATGAATCAAATGACAAAAAAAGTACAATCGAACTTCCATTGTCCTCGGTGTGGAGGGAAAAACCTAATAATGTACGATCAATCGTTTGATTGCGTGAAATGCCAATTGGAGTTTGAGAAAAAGGATTTAGATCTATATGACGACGAAGATATACTTTCTATCGAGGAAAAATTGTCGTTTACTCGAGAAATGAAGAAATAGTCCCACTTAAACTATCTTTATTTCGAGCAATATTCATTTTTTCTTTATATTATTCAGGATTCCATATTCATATATGGGAATAAAATTAAGGGACATCGTGAGTTCAAAATCAATACAAAAAAGAGAGCTAAAAAACGCCATCGTGGCAATTGATGGTCCTAATATCGTGAGTGCTTTATTAAACTACTCGCGAAATGGAACTCATCCCAGTCCGATGATCGATCGCACTCAAAGAGTAATATCGCATTTATATGGCCTCTTGTATAGGGTGAATTTTTTGTATTCGATAGGTATTTTACCTATTTTTTGCTTTGACGGTAGAGACTCAAATCTTAAGAGAATAATTACAAAAGACCTGTTGAAGGATTTCCTACACGCTGATAAGCTTTATAGGGAAGCCATTAAGAACTGGGATAGAACCGCAGCGAAAAACATTGCTCTCGGGAAAGAATATATGTGGCCAAATATCTTGAAAGAATCAAAGATGTTATTAAATTCGATTGGTGTTCCGTTGATTGAATCTCCCGCATCAGCCGAATCACAATGTTCTCAGTTAGTTTCTACTGGTATTGCTAATTTTGCAAATTCACAAGATTACGATTCTTTACTCTTTGGTTGTCCTCGAACTTTGAGAAATTTATCAAAATCATACAGGAGAAAACAAAATGGCAGGTGGATCTACGAAAAAGTTCAACCGGAAGTCGTTAACCTCAAGGAAAATTTGAGATCTTGGGGAATAAACAGGTTTCAATTAGTCGATATCGCTATTTTAGTTGGGAACGATTATTTTTCTGGAATAAGAAATATAGGAGCAAAAACGGCATTGTTATTGATTAAAAAATATGAAGACTTGGAAGGTGTTATTCGCTCACAAAGAAAAATATACGACTTTTCCAGATTAGATCCTGAATTAATTAAGCAAGTGAGAAATATATTCCTGCTTCCAAGGGTAATCAAAAATACAGACAAGTTGCATTGGAACGCTCCTGACAGCTCAAAGATAACTAAATTATTATGCTCGGAGCATCATCTCAATACAGAACGAGTAAAAAAGAGTTTAAACACTTTATCCAAAAATTATAACAAGTGTTTGAGGAGTTTCAAGTTTGATTCTAAAATGGGAAAGACCATTCAAAAATCCTTAATTGAAACATTCTGAGCATTATATATTTTATTTTTTGTTTAAATAGTATCAATGTAATAAAACATTCGATGGTCAATAACATATTTTAAGAGATAAGAATGAATATGTCGATAAAAATTGAGGAAAATCAACATAAAATATTACAAGACTTCCAAAATAATGCTCCGAATGAAACCAGATCTTTGATCTTAAATGTGCTATTTAGGAAAATATCAATCACTCGAAAGGGAAAGATTCGACAGGAGCTCACGCCTGATGAATATAAACTTTTGTCTGATATATCTCACATTTCTATTCCCATTATCAATCAGATAGTTCCAAAATTCTTAAAAAATATTAAAAAAATTCACGATTTTATGAGTAGCAAGCCTCATCGTCGAGGATATGATCCTAAACTCTTTAAAATGAGGGTAAAATCTTTTTTGCGATTAATTCATCGATTTAGTCCAATCTTTGATTTTTATCGTGCTGAAGTAAATTTAATAATTTTACACGATAAATTAAAAAAGATCTTATTTTTGCCGCGGATGACTACTCAAATAGCCATCACGATATTCGTTACCGATAAAAATGACGAAAAAACAAGCATTAGAGGACCAATTTTACAAAATAACTTGCGTTATTTATCCTGTTGCTCGGCCTATGCCTTTCATAGGACTAGAAATATGTTAAAATTATGATAATTACTTAAAATACAATATGGGTTGTGTTGAATGTCTAATTGCGAAAAATTGTATGAAACACTTCTCAATGCGGGATTTACCGATTCCGAGATCGAATTAGAAATAAAAAAAAAGAGTCGTTTATACGGGGGATTTTTATCAACAGGGGCCATTTTATTAGTGATAGCGAAAGAAAAAGGGCTGGATACCACAAAATATGAAGAAGAATTTGAAACCGATAGATTGAGTGATATGGAGATAGATTATCAGGATTTTCAAATCGATATATCAAGCATATCTGAAGGAACAAAAAACATCGTGTTAATGGGTAGGATTGCAAGCATTCATGGTATGAGGGAATTCCAACGAAAGGATGGCACAAGAGGAATTGTTGGATCATTCACGATTAATGACAAGACTGGAAGCATAAAAGTCGTACTTTGGGACGGACAAGTGCGTGTAATGAACAATGAATTTTTCAAATTTAACGAAATAGTCAGGATTATTAGAGGATATCCAAAAGTGGGACTTAATGACTTAATTGAAGTTCACTTGAACAGAAAAGGATTGATTCAAATCGCTCCCGATGGAACGAAAGCGAGCGATTATCCCCTGCTTTCACTCGACGGATCAATTGAATCAAGGCCAACAAAAAAATCCATTAATATTGCCGAATTATTGAGGAAAAGTGGATTTTATGAAAAAGTAATTGGTAGAGTAAAAATTGAGGAATTTGTAGAAAAGAACTTGAAAAACGGAGAAAAATCTTTTTTACTTCGCTTCTTGTTATATGATGACGATAATAATATTGAAGTAATTGTCTGGGGAATGAAAGCCGTGGAATATTTTAAAATATTGGTAGAATATGAAGAAGAAAATATCGTGCTTTATAATGTTCTTGTGAAAGAAAATCAATATACTCGTTCGAATCAAATAAAGATTAACAAAAACACAATTCTAAAAAAATTCAATAATACTCAAGATATTATTTAAATATAAAATAAAACATTTGTAATGACTAAAAACTCTACATTGTTTATTCTAAATGCTTAGTAATCTAATTTCATTGGTGTTTTATTCGATATTGAAAAATTAGTTAAATTATAAACAATAGAAAAACCAAATTTTGCTTTTTCTTCTAGAGAAGGATTATTCGGATCAATTAATTTTCTCCAGTTTTTAATTGTCTGTTCGCTGGCTTTCCATGTATTTTGATTTAGTTCTTTAAGTTGATGAAATAATTCAAAACTGGATCCCATAAAAAAGCTATTTCCACAGGGAGCTTCTGCTTTAAATGTAAACTTGAATTTTACAGGAAACCAAAATTCAACTTCATTAATTAATTGACCATATTTAGTCTTAAATTCTTGCTTAATAACTGATAAATAAACAGGATCTTCGCTCCATTCTTTTCCATGTACCAATGGACGATTTAAATCAGGATGTTCTGAATAAACCGCCCAAAGGATCAATGCACCATAACATTCAAAGTCAGGTTTATCCGTTTCATATTTTAATCCATTTCCCTCTTCCCAAAAAAAAGGTTCATCTAAATGTTCTTCAAGACTTTTCCCAAGGGAATTTTGCCATATTTTTATTGCTTCAAGAATTTCAGCAGGATCTATTTCTTTGTTTTCATTCTTTTCATTTGTAGGCCTAATTGTTTTAAATTCTACATCATTTACTCTAGCCCACTTTTCAACAATATTCTCCCAATTTCCCGAATAATACCTAGTCAAAGGTCCAGTATAAATATCTAATCCCATTTTTTTCTTTTTATCTTAAGGATTTTAGTTCTGATTTTAGTTTAAATAGTAATTAACTATATATAAATAAATAACCTCAAACTCGATCATGTTCAATTTTTCCTTTAAATACTTCGAATATTGATTTACTTCAAAAAAATGCATAACAATGATTAATAACATTCCTAAAATGTTGTTTCAAAATAAGATAAGCGAAGTTCTAAACGAAATAAGATCAAATTATGGGCGATTAACGAGGAAAGGATATATTTATGGATTAATCGCAATCGACCAGGATGCGAAAATAATCGCTGTTGATTCTCGGTTCGAAAAAAAGCTAAATTATTGGGACTTGGGTTCAATAGGAGCGGCGTTATACGGTATCGCAAGGCAAGGTCAAGATTTTTTTGAAACGGAGAATTTAGAGCGAGCAACCCTCATCTATAACAACATGCAATTATTCGTGCACTCTCTTGGTCCAGTCCACCTCGAAAAGAAAGGAATGCGAGAAATATTGATAGTTCTATTAACCGACAAGGATGTGAATATTGGTGTAGTAGTGCTTCAAATGCGCAAATTTGGACCAAAAATTAAGCAAGAGATAGACAAAAACAATAATATCAAAAAAACCCTCAAAATGAACGAGATTCAACTCAAAGAGCATATCAAGAACTTGAAAAACGAGATTTTCAAGGACAAAATAGGCACGATAACATAGAAGTGTCCCCGAGATGGTCAAATGACAATCAATACATCAAAAAGAAAGAATAATAATATTGCTCGTGAAGATTCAAAGGGCTCGACCAAGTTAAAAGATGGTTTGATTCAATTTAAAATAGTATATTGGGGGCCAGGAGAATCAGGAAAGACAACGAACTTTTTTCGATTAAGAGAAAAATTCAACTTGACTGAAATTAGCCAAGGGTATTCTATTGAAACGACTGACGGTAGGACATTATGGCAAGATGCCCTTTTTTTCTCATTTGATTTTGAAATCGATGGAAAAATATATGAAATTATAGTTCAAGTGGTTACTTGCACGGGTCAAGAGAGGTTTTTATCCACTCGGGAATATGTGCTTGATGGTGCTGATGGAATTGTATTTGTTGCAGATTCTAACTTGGAAAAAATGGACGAAAATAAACGAAGCTTCAGGGAATTAAAAGGATTCACCGGTAAAAAACAAGTTCCTTATGTAATACAGTTGAACAAGCGTGATTTAGAAAATGCCGTACCTATTCGAGTTTTTAAAAAACAATTAGGATTACCTTTAAGTGAAACCCATCCAGACGATACGAAGGTTTTGTACCCTACAAAGGCTCTTAGTGGGGATAATGTCGTCCCTTGTTTTGAAGACTTAATGGTACAAGTTATATTCAACTATTTTAAATATCAATTAAGTTAAGATTAAAATCAGATTCTTTCTGGTGGACATTTAAAATGGATGCAGGGATTGATTTTATCAGGCCAGAATTTCTAAGCATTATTTTTTTTCAGCAAAAGAATCTCGTCGTGTTTCCCTATACAGATATTAAACACCTTCACGCTTTAGAAATTTTCACTGTGGGCTATAATACAGTAGATTTTGAGTCAACAGCCCTTCATAATATGAAAGAAATAGTCGAAAGCGAAGTAAATAATTCTTATTCTCAAAATCCTCTTCTGTTTTTTATTTATAACCTTGATAAAAAAGCATTGAAAGAAATAATGGAAATAGAGGGCATAAGGTGCATTCTAAATATCAATGAGATTATAACTCCAGTAGTTACAAAAGAAGAGTTCGTGTTTTTCAACAAGAAAAATAATTCATTTCTTAATTATAATCATTCGAGCAAGGATCTAGAGTTTGAGAAATATTTAATTCAATCTTCAAAAAACCAGAGTATTTTATTGGATAAAATCCAAAAGATCAAATCTGTGGCGAATACCATCTTTTCTGAATATGTCGAATCAGGGGAATTAAATTTCCTCAACGAAATTTTAGTAGACTACCCGCAAAAGTTCTGGAATAAAATCCTTAAATTCGTTGAGCTCTATTTTGCTATTGAGCTTCCTGAAATCACGCAGGTTATCCACGAGAGTTTGCTAAATTACCGAAAAAAGACAAATTCTCAAAAAACTTTTATTAGAGAATACGAATTTATTATTAATACCAATAAACCGATCGCACGGGAATTTGTTCAAGTTCTACACGATTATCGACACGAAAAAATCAATCCCGCAAATTTAGAATTGGACCAGCTTTACGATCCTCAAAAGTTATATGATTACTTGAGAAATCATCATTGGAATGATCAAATTCCTAAAGATTTCCTTGAAAAGTGGATTTCCATGAAATACACGAAATTTAATCTTTCAGAATTAGATAAACAAGATTTCGAAAAAATATTGAAATATTTGAAAATCCCTGAGGATATCGTGATGCAACTGATTCCTAAACATGACATTGAAAATAATTCAAAAACAGCGAGAAATGCTCATAAAAAATCTATTCCTTCGATGTCGGATTTTATTGCCTTTAAAAAATGGTTCTTAGAAACTCTCGAGCGTGTAGAAACGCAAGTATTTGGGAAAGCAGAGGATCAAATGTCAAAACCTCTGAATTTAAAAAAAAACAAGAAAAAATTAGTTTTTGCCGTGGATGGCGCAAATGTGGCGTTTCATACTCTTGCAAAAAATAATGGTGCTCATTTAATGAACATCAAGAATGTTTACAACGCCTTGCGTCAGAAAGGAGCAAAGATAATTAAAATCATATGCGACGCTTCTTTAGCGCACAAGATTGACTACCCTGAAGCTTATCAAGAATGCTTGGGAAAAAAACTCATTTTTCAAGCCCCCGCAGGAGTTCCAGCGGATATGCTTTTGTTAAATTATGCCAAGGAAAACGACGCTTTTGTCGTGTCTAATGACCTCTTTTCCGAGTATAGAAATCAGTATGGTGAAGAGTGGATCAATGAAAAACGCATTCCATTTTGGATAATGGAAGGAAAAGTAAGTTTTGACGAGCGCAAGTTGTAATGAATTATTTACGCTTCGATTTGATTCATTCTAATCCAAATCTAAACAATCGAGTAATTCTCGACCTTCACTTAAAATTTGCATGTTATCATCTATTTTTCCTGAAAACCAATTAAATACGATGTAATCCTTAAGAATATTTTCTTTTTTATCCAATTTCCAACTTGGAACATATCCACGTGGTGTAAGTCCTAACTCTAGAAAGATTTTCTGATCCAAGGGTCTATAAGCGCTAACATATACTTCTAAATACCTTACTCCCAAGCGAACACTCTCTTTAAGAAATTCATTAGCCAGTACGAATAATTCTTCTCTTGTTGAGGTATTATATTCTGTCTTTTCTATATTTTGAACAAAAGGCGTGTTTATGAATGAGATGTAAGAATTAGTTCCTTTAAGTTCAATTTTGATATCCTTATAACCAAATTTATCTGTTTTCCTATAAACCTTTACTTGATTAGAATGAGTTCTTACTTTTTTCCAATTTAAAGTTAAAGGATCTTTATTAATTTTACATCCTCCAAGGTTATAATTTCGGGCACTATACCAAAAGCAATTAAAAACCTCTGGAACAATATTCGGTAGTTCTGTAGTACGCCACTTTGTTATTGCATTTTGATCATAGCTTATAAGTAAGATGTCAGATTCAACCTG
>JBHLMB010000103.1:0-7605 GCA_048938565.1 Promethearchaeota archaeon
GTTCACGCCCGAATTTCCGGGATTGCTTGAAATTTCATTCTCTACGAAAAACATCTCAACCTTGCTCAAAATTGGTGATGTAGAAAGGCCATTCGAATCGAAATGGGCTTTGTAACTAATATATTGCCCGATGCCGTTAAATGCGAACGATGCGTTGCTCTGAATCGTGTAAACAAAATCATCTTCGATAGTCGTGTTTGAAAATCCGATCTGTAGCTTCAAATCTGTTCCATCCAATTGTTGTTCTGGAATCCATGAGATACCACCTGAAATATTATAGATATCGTACAGGTTTAAAACCTTGGATCGAAAGCATCCCTTAGATTCAAGTCCACATTCAAGCGTCCAGGTTTCGGCATTGAAAGGATAACCTCCAAATAAAACGAGTTTATCTCGTTTCGAATCGTACGCCATTGCGTGTCTAAGTCTTCCACTAGGTCGTGATGGAGTGTTTAACTCCAACCACTCGTTAGTTGTAAGATCGTACACCCAAGTATCGTCGTAATATATAGATTCATTTGATCCCCCGAACAAGATGCTTTTACCGCGTTTTGTATCAAATACCATTGCGTGCTCTTTTCGCTCGGGTGGACTTGTGATGGGATTCATATTCGTCCAATTGTTCGTTTCTACATCGTACACCCATGTCTCATCGCTATTTATTTCGGTAAATTCACCACTGTAAGGATCATAAATATTTTCTACATATCCTCCAAAGAGAATTAACTTATCGTTTATTGGATCGTAGGTCATCGCGTGTAAAAAATCTGAATTAGGCCTCGTAAGGGGATTCATATTCGTCCAATTGTTAGCTACAACATCGTACACCCAAGTTTGATAATTTCCATTATACCCTCCATACATTACAATTTTTTGATGCTTAGAAGCGTACGCCATACTATGGCCGTACCTCCAACTAGGCGGGGAAGGAGGCATTAGGTTTGTCCAATTATTAGTTTCAACATCGTACGCCCAAGTCTGAGAACCTCCATTATATCCACTAAATAAAACAATCCTACCATTTTCAGAATCGTAGACCATTGGGAAGAATCCGCGTGCACCAGGCTTGTTAGTAGGATCTAAGTTCGTCCAATTATTAATTTCAACATCATACACCCAAGTATCGCCGTAATAAGAGGTTCCAGTTGCTCCTCCAAATAGAATTATCATGTCATGCTCCTCGTCATACCCCATTCCGGGACCATATCTCCATCTAGGTGCTGTAGGAGGATCCATTTTCGTCCAATTCGAGTTTGGAAGAGAAGTATTGTCTAACACCAAATCACCATCAGTGGAAACGGTTAGGTTCTCTAATGTACCATCTATAAAGTCGCTCCAATCCTCGCGTACGAGAGTGGATTCTCTTAAGTTGAGATCAATTCCATTCTCGTCGTGAATTGAAACTTCCCTTCTAAAATCAACTATTGGAAACAATAAAAATGATGGAAGAGCTCCTAAGCATATTGCTATTTGTATTATCACATGAGTAGATTTTTTCATTTGTTTCGCCTTCAAATATTTACAAACAGAGTAAGAGTAGTAACAAACAACCATCCTTTTTTTATAAGCTTTACTCATATTTTTCTCGAATTGTTGACAATACATTGCCCCTTCTTGATAGGTAATTTATTCAAATGTAAAATCCAACAAATTTTTGTTCTAATAAGATTTTCTCGATATTGATGCAGTAAAAGAAAAAACAATGCAAAAAAGAACGATTAAATACCGTTTTTTATGAATCTGATTGCTTAATAAGTTTGAACGCCCTCTTCTCATAAATAGGATGCTCAGAGAGGGTGATTTTCAAGAAAAACAGAACATCATTCAAAATAGAACACAATTCTCCCAGAAAGATCAAAATTGAAAGTTATGCGATTCTTGTTTTTACCAAATGGATTTATAAGCTACCCGTGAAAAGTAGTATTGATAAAAATGAATTATAATAGATTATGGTGTGTTATAAGTATATGTACAATCATTTCCTTTGTAGCTCTTATATTCTTACTTTAAAGGAAATTGAAAGAAGATTTTAAAATTGTAAAAAATTAGCAACATAAATGGAGTTTTAAAACTCCCCTCTTCTTTTTTTGTATTCTAAAATATTTCCTAAAATCTTCGATATTGAATAAAATCTGCAACATTTCCAATTTTATCAAGGAATCTTTCTTTGACTTGGATTTTATCAAATACATTTAATTTCTCAAGTGCTTGATGATAATAACCTAATGAATTGCTCGGATAACCTGTATCCTCTAAATGCTTGCCGATTACGTGCGAAAGAACGGCGGTTGATGGAAGAGCGTTTGATTTTTCAATTATGTCTAATGAATTTCGATAATAAGAAACTGCCTCGTCCATTCTACCTTGATCTCTTAATATTAATCCGATATTACTCAGTTTGATCGCTTTTCCTTGTAGATCGCCTAATTGTTCGTCCATTTCAAGAGAGAGGTGAAAATGACGCAAGGCATCGTCAAATCTTCCTTGATTTTTTAAAATTACGCCGATATTATTTAATCTACTTGCTTTTCCCTTTAGATCGCCTGACTGCTCGTCTATATCTAAAGCTTTTTGAAAATGAATTAAAGCTTCCTCTAGCTTGCCTCGTTTATATAAATTTTTTCCAATTCTGTTCAGTCTCTCAGATTTACTTGGAATTCCGTCTAGCTCGTTGTAGATCTCAAGCACCTATTGAAATAATATCAGGTTGTTATAATATTAAATTTGTAGGAAATTATAAAAAGGTTCCATTTTAATGTCAACTCTTCTTAGTTAGGGAGCTCTTCCTTTTTTATTCAAGGTCTAAATTGCCGAAAATGGGGTTTTTAAAACAAATTATTTCTATTCAAAATATTTAAATACTCTGATATATACAAATATATATAGAGATATAGGAGTAGTATTGTACAATATGAAACTATATAAAACCCCTTATAAAGAAAAAAATAAGGAAAACAAGCCAAAGAAAAAATAAGAACTATAAGGTTGAATGCACACATTTAACCAGAATTAGAAAGTTAACAAAACATTAGAGATATAGGAATAGAAAAAAGGAATTCAAGATAGGAGCAGCTATTATGTGGTTATTCCGAATTAAATTCAATCCTTCGTGGATGGGTATAGATATTCATTCTTGCCCCTCTCACGAAACCAATTAAGGTGATCCCATAAGTAAAAGCCAGCCGAACACCCGATTCTATAGCAGTTGAAATTGAGGCCACGATTGGAAATCCTGCTCTTAAGGCCTTCAAAACGGAATCTCCCGTCAAACGACCGGTAGATGTTAATATAAGCTTGCTAAAATCCCTCCCCTCGAGAAGTATCTGCCCGATGACCTTATCTATGGCATTGTGCCTGCCAATGTCTTCCTTACACGCAAGCATGTTGCCCTTAAGGTCGAAAACTGCGGCACCATGACACCCTCCTGTTTCTCGAAATATAACAGTATTTTGCTGCATTTCCTTGATTATGGAATATATAAAATCAGGTTTCACTTTAATCTCGTTTTCAGACGGAATCTGCGTCTCTTCCTTGTTAAGAACTTCTTTAATGAGACTTCTCCACGGGGAGGAAATACCACATGTCGTGTCGATGACCCTACTCACGGGATTAATTTCCAGGGCTTTAGGATCGAGCTTTAATGAATCGTTTAACTCTACCATTATCTTGTTATCAAGATCGTCTATGATTATTTTCTTCAAATGATTTGCTTTTTGAATGATTCCAATGGAAAACAAGAACCCAAGGGCAAGCTGCTTTAAATCAATCGGCAAGCATATGATATTAGCAAGTGGTTGAGAATTTACTATTATATCTATAGGACATTCTACGAGAACAATGTCTTGCTCCTCGCTCGCTTGTTCTTTTTTAACTTTAGTTATATTAACGGGTCGCTTGTACATTATTAAATTCAATTGCTCTAATCTTATTTATCTTATAATTCTTAATAATAGTTAGTACATAAAGGTAATGGGAATTGTAGAAGGAAAAGATAAAATTTCTTTTTAAAGGAAGAAAATGATGATATAAGAAAAAAAGATATAAAATATAATTACTACTTATGCAGCTATATAAAGCCTACCATTAGAGCTATTAGACACTTTTTGTGTTTCCCTGTCAATTCTTGAATGGTTTTTTTCAACGGAATGATCTCCGCTATATTCGATGAATTTACCCTTAATTATTTCTCCATTCATCAGTTCAATCTCGCTGACTTCACCGATCCTTTTATAAGATGGGAGCATGTTCAGGACTTTTCCTTTCACGACAATCGTACCTCGTACTTGATCTGCACCAACACCTCGAACGCAATCACCTTCTACAATAATCGTACCACCGTGGCTATGAATGCCTAGAAAGTTCCCTGCACCACCACAAATTAGAGTCGGAAATCGTTTAGCGGGTTTCGAACCAGATACCCATGATAACGCCTCGTGTCCGACCTTACCCTTTACCTTGATAATTCCGTTTTTCATGCCTTTCCAATAACCTCTATAGGCCGCTCCCACGTAATTTCCTGCGTCACCAGTGATATCCAATTCTCCGCCCTCCAGCATTGCGCCAGCCCAATCGTCGGCGTTTCCTTTTACAAGGATCTTTCCACCCTTCATTTGGGAACCAACATGCATTCCAATATTACTGTTTATTACTATTTCTCCTCCTGACATTTTTTCTCCAATTCTCTTGACATTGGAAAGATTCCCATCAAGAATAATTTTCGTATCGTTTACATCTCCACCTTTTCCCGAAACGCTGAAAAAATCTCCAATAGTCAATTTTTGGTTTCCGTAATATACGAGTAATTTTTTAATATCATCTGCGGATTTACCGGCAAAATTATCTGGTGTAATTGATTCAGCTTCTAACGGAAATACAATATTCTTGGTCATCTTAAGTTTTACATCAGGCATCTTATTCACCTTTTTTCTCCTTTACTTTTTGAATCAATCGAGTCAATATTTCTTCGTCTGTCAAGCATTCACCAGGAGCTTCCTTTACTTTTCTCAAGTGTAATGGCACGTGATCCATTCTGTAGGCAGTACCTTCGCATTCAATTCCTGCAATTGCTGGAGGTAAAATAATATCGGCAAAGGCAGATGTTGGCGTTTCGTGAGGTTCGATTGAAATTAGAGGATGCTTGAACATGTTTCGAACGGACGCTGCTGGGAAGTTACTAGCTGGATCGGATGCGACAATGAGGGATGCATCGATTTCGTCCCGAACTAATACATCACACGATGAGAATTCTCCAGGGTTATATCGAGGATATCCTTTTGAAAAGTCGATCGAGAAGGAATAACCAGTATTCCAAGCAAACACGGTGTTAGCTCCGCTCACATTGTAATGACCTCTCATTGCTGTGATTAAAAACTTGGTATGGTCGTTAAGCTCTCGAGTTAAACAAATGGCTGTATCAACGTTTCTGTGATGTGCTTGTGATTGTGTAAGCCCCATGCCAAAGAAAATCACACCAAAAGTACATGATTTTAATTTTTCTACAACTTCCTTGATTTGGTTTGTAGGAACACCAGCAACTGCTTCTACATCGAGTTCCGTTCCCCTAAGAATAGCTCTCATTGCGTTCAATAATTCGTAATCTCCATCTGGTTCAACTTGTATGTGAACATCAGCTATTTGAGCCGTGTGTGTATTTCTAGGGTCCACTACTACAACATAACGATCCCTCCTTCCGTCCTTCTTGAAATAACCTCGAATAAATTCGCTATATCTTCCAAGATGTCTCGGATGGGCGTGTACGGGATTGCAACCCCAGAATACAACTAAATCTGCTCGATTTTTATATTCCCCTAATGTTGATGAGGGCACTCCAACATCTTGGACTGCTAATAAAGTAGGGCCATGACAGACTGATGCTGTATTGTCTAAGATTCCTCCGAGCACTTCAGCAAGTTCTACTCCCTTACCTTGAGCGTGAGCTTCGGTGCTTGAAAATCCATAGAGCAAGGGTCGTTTAGCCTTGACTAAAATCTCTGCAGCTTTATCTATTGCCTCGTCCCAGGATACTTCCTTATGGGAGTTCCCGTCTTTTATCAGGGGTTTCTCGTATCTATGCTTGCTAGGATTCGACGAGAAAAACTTTTTTACGCCAATTTGACAACCGTTTCTTACCTCGATTACCTTATTGTCCTGCACGTCAACTTCTAAATCGTCGCATAATGTCCCGCAAAACGGGCACACGACATCTGTACATGTTGTAAATTTTTTAGACGCCATTTTCATACCTCCATTAAGGTTTTTATTAAGTCTAATGCGTCAAGAACCTTCCCGTTCTGAATTACTTCTACTTTTGCAGTCATTCCCTTAAAAGTAGGTGTGCCGCAAGACAAAGAATCGGGATTAACGACCTGATTTGCCCAGGGTCCCAAGGGAATGAAAATCGTACCAGGATGAGGTCCTTCCTCAGAAACTACGGAATATACCATCACACTTCCAAAATCAGTAGTTATTTTTACAGGAGTTCCTGGAATGCAATCTAACTTCTTGAAATCGTCCTTATCAAACTGACATATTCCACACGCTCGAACATTTTCCTTGGATGTTTTACTTCCTTCGAGAGCAACTCCTTGCTGAATTGTTCTACCAGTTAATAAAATAAAATTATCTAACCTCATTTTTATCACTCCTTTGAAGATCTTCTCATTTTTTTTAATCTTGCCACGAGATCAGGCCAAAAAGGCTCGTTATATTGTCCCGAAGTTTTTACTTCAGTGATTTTTAATTTGACAGCTCCTGTCGGGCACGCATTATCGCACGCACCACATACGACGCATTTATCTTGATCTACAACCACATTGGGTGTTTTTTCCCACCCTTTTTTAGATTTTGGAGGAACGGAGATTGCCGAGCTAGGACACACGTCGTAGCAAGTATCGCACCCTCCAGCGCATTCCTCGTCTACTATTTCAATTGTACCGCTCGTGTATTGCTTAACTATTCTCTCGACACCGTCCTTATTTTTGATCTTTTTTGCCTCGAATTCTAGTTTAGGTACAACATTTTGTTTTACGAGGGGGATTTCATCTAGCTTTAGGAGCTCCCCATTAATCTTCAAGCTCAGAGCGGTGAATGGACACATTATCACGCATGTTCCACAAAAGGCACACTTACTTACATCATATACTTCCGTTACCAGCTCATCCGATTCCGATAATCGTACTGAAGCTCCCACGGGCCCTCGATATACTGCTCCCTTAGGGCATACCCTTCCACAAGTTCCACATCCAACGCATTTTGTTTTATCGTGGATGAGTTCTTGCGATTGTGTGAGAAATTGAACTTTCACGGATTCTTGGTTGTTATCAATCGTTCTTTTAAATTTTGGAAACATTTTTTTTTCCTTTTGTGTTATTTGTTTTGATCAAAACACTATTCAAATAAGTATCATTGTTAATATGAGAAAAAAGGCGAAATATAATAAAAAAGTTTTGAAGTATAATTATAAGAGTATGAACTAAAATAAAATATCAAGAAATGAATTGCTAATATGCATTAAGGATAAAATTAAATTACTTTAATTTGATTTCTTTATCCAATATATATATTTCCCCAACACTGTTAAATTATCTCTTTTAATGATAAAATTAC
>JBHLMB010000104.1:0-7528 GCA_048938565.1 Promethearchaeota archaeon
CAATTGATTTTCTTGAATATGTTTTAATTCGCTATAGTTTATTTCCTCATTCGGTTTGAAACCACCATATTGGTCCAGAATTTCTAATTTAAGTAACCAGATCTAATTATTCTTACAATTCCCATATATATCAAGGGAATTATATGTATTACAGAAAGTGTGATGAAATTCCATAGAGAATTTCAGACATCATTAATCCCCTTAAATCAACATTTATATGATCAAGTAATATTATTATCTGATATAAAAATATTTAGGAATATCAATCTAGTATTTCCATTTTAGAATCTAAATATAGAGATTCCTTCTTTGAGGGTGTTTTTTGACGAATTCTTCATCAATTTTTTTTGCCATTTGAAAACCTAAATTAGGTTCTCGCTCTCCAATTATTTTTTTTAACTGATCTCCTTGTTTTGGAGCGTATTTTTCTATTCCTGCCGTGATTATGCTTTGATTGGGCTTAACTGGAACGATCATTCCAAAAAATCGCAACATGTCATTTGGAGATAGCTTTCTCATATTCTTTTCGGATTTTTCGTCGATGTCCTTATCAATGTTCCTTACGACCGAACCCATTGTCAAAGAAGAGTAAGGACTTAACTGCTTTGATTTCAACCAATACGCATTAGGAGCTTTCCTTACGATTGTATCCATATTACCGTCCTTATCCTTAGAACCAATGAGCCACCAATCTTTTGGGTCCTTATCGTATTCTTTTTTCATTTTTTTGACAATTGCAGAAGCGGGTGCTGCTTTCAAATCGTCGTCTTTACTTTTTTCACTCGTCATTTTTTATTAAGTAAATCTAGAATACTATATTAAAATTCTTTAGGAAAAAAACTCCTTTATGTACTAGAAAAAGATGGGATTTTTTAAATCTATTATCACATGATATTAAAATAACTTTCATAACTATTATGATAATAAATGTATTTGAAAAAATCTTAAACATAAAAATAGTATATTACGGACCAGCATTATCAGGAAAAACAACTTCCTTCACATCTCTCTGCGATCATTTTGGATTAAAAGACAAGGTTACCAATATCGAAAATACTGTAGACCGAACATTATTTTTTGACTATGGGATAATTACTTTTCAAAATCAGCAATGGACTCTAAAAATATACCTGTATAGTACGACTGGTCAGGATTTCTATAAAGTAACACGGCCCATAACATTGAAGGGTGTTGATGGCGTTTTTTTTATTGTTAACTCGCAAGAAAATGCTTTTGAACGAAATTTAATCTCTTGGTTCGAGCTGTACGATTTGTTTAAGGATAGCATAAAGAACCTGCCAATGGTAGTGTGTTTTAACAAGCAAGACTTACCAGAAAAGTTCCCTCCAAAATTATTTTTAAAAGAGATTGAAAAGTTTAGCTTAAAATCTATGGATATTAAGTACACTATCGCATCAAACGGAGAGGGTATCCTTTTATCCTTCGAAAGAATGCTCGAATTAATCTTTCAAAACTTGATTAATGATGGCCTTTTAAAAAGTGCTACCTTGCGTTGTGCAGAATCGTAATGATACCAATAAGAATTTTTATAGTCAATTTTAGTTTTTAAATCTCATCCTGTCGATCGTGAAGCATAAGTACTATCTCGTTTTTAGCTCTTTAAATAATATATCATTTTTATTTTTGATATCAATAACGATCTTGATTAATTTAAAGTTTTTATTCGAAAAATAAAAAAAATAAGATAAGATATTGAAATACTTGATAATTTAACTTCAAAAATTCGCTATTTCTTCCTCTGAAACCCACGGTTCGTCGATATCTTCTCTTTTGAAAGTAATATTCATCATTTTTATAGCTCTATATGGGGCAAGTGCCTCGGGCGAGACATCCTTCACGGTAACCTTTACGCCTTGCTTGCGAAGGGCGTCTTGTAATAAGGCTACATCCAAGTTTTTCGGCCTCACATTATTTTTAACTGATAGGGCTGCTGCCGTACCAGCTGCCTGCCCTTGACAGATGCTAGGGGTGCAATATCGCAATCCAGAACCCGCAAATACGCCTGCTGATATCGTGGTGCCTGCGGTGAGGAGGTTGTTAATATCTTTCGATACTAAACAGCGATAAGGAATATCATGAGGTAATATTTCAAAGCTAAACCTTCCGACCGCCTCGTAAATATCTGGGGGCATATTGTTGATGGCAATTGAATCCTCGAAAACCTTTCCTTCTCGCATATCTCCCACGGTTAAGATGTATTCACCCTCAATTCTGTGTGCCATCCCTATGCACGGAAGGTTTGAAGTCCGTTCCATATAAGAGTTTTCAAATCCCGGTAGATTTTCCTTTAGAAGCTTGTAAATTGCCCAAGCTTGCTTCCTCATGTCAATTTCGCAAGCGCTTACATCTTCAACCATCCAACTCTTCATATCCTCTGGTGTCTTGTGTATGGGATTCATTATATAAACCCGCCCCGAATGATGTATATCGAAAAGTGGTGAAATAATGACAGCTTCGCCTAGAATATATGCGCCCTCCGCTTTTGCTTTTTTGATCAAGGCACGCCCACCATACATTTGACCCCACTCTTCGACATTTTCTACTTGAAATGCCCTATATTTCGGAAGGTCAACACCGTTTATATAAAATGAGTTTAACATCCCGCCTGGTTGTCCTTTTTTTATGCCTGCTGGATATCCTTGGTCTCCAAGGACCGATGCTCCAGATTTCCATGCAATATGACCCACACCAGTACAATCTATTACGACTTTACCCAAGATTGCTTCCCTTCCTTCGCTTGATTCAATAATGATTCCTTTGATTTCGTTTTTCTCCTTTATAACATCGGTTGCAAGAGTGTGATAAAATATCTGGACTCCTGCCTCTTCCATCATCGTTTCTGTAATATACTTGTAATATTCCAAGTCGAATGGAATCCCCCAAAGGCCCCAATATCCCAAACTTGTTTCAACAAGTCGTTTCGGTAGATGTTCTGCACCAACAGCAGCTATAATACGAGACTTCATCCTATCTTTCACGATGACGGGTACTTCATCCAAGTTTTTCAAAGCTCCCCCTTCTTTAAGTTTATCAAGTATTTCTGGCATGATGCCACCTTGTAATTCGGGATCTATGAACGAAAAGATGGAGTTATTGCCTTGCGTTTGCAAACCTCCCAAACTACCAAACTTCTCAATAAGGATCGTTCTTACACCCAATCTTCCTGATGCTAACGCCGATCCTATTCCTGCTGGACCGCCACCAACGATAATAACATCCACATCATCTAATACTTTTGTCTCTTTTTTTGGTTCAATAATTTTATTCATTTCTAATTATCACCATTTTTTTTACTTAACAGTTTAATGAATAATAGTCATTAAAAGACTAATTATAAATTCACATAACCACATTTAAATTTTTTTTGGATCATTTATTTCATTTGAAAGTTTAAAATGTCGTTAGATTACCTCCAAACGATCGTGAAGCATAAGTACTATCTTGTTTTTAGTACATTAATTCTAGAAAAATGAACGATTCTAAAAGCCTCATAAATTTATCTGTATTGTATGAAAAAATTCAAGATTACATTCAAGAGCGAAAGTTTGATAAGGTATTTGAGAGCTTGGAATTAGTTAGTACCTTGGAAAAACAATTTCTTGAAACATATCAAAAGAAAAAAAAGGAAGGCGTTTACTATACAAGTGAAAATATATCAGATATCATCGTTTCTTGGGCTTTATTATTTTACATCAATAAGAAATGTTTTGAAAGTCTTGGATTAACGCTTCAAGTAAAAAATCTTGACGATATATGCAATTTAGACGAAAAAATAAAGGAAACTATTGTTGGTGTTTTATTAGAATCAACAATTTGTGACCCTGCATGTGGTTCTGGAGCGTTTTTATTAAGTAGCGCAAGAATATTATTCAATCTCTTAAAAAAAATTCAACCTGAGTATAGTAATATAAGTCTTGTCCATTTAATTCTTAAAAATCTGAATGGTTTTGATATTAATAAAAAGGCAATTGAATTGTGTGTTTTAAAGTTGTATCATTGGGGATTTTCTATGACTAACAAATGCGATGAGAGAATCTTCTCAGCAATACAATTGAAGGTTAAAGACAGTTTATTTGCTAAAATAAGCAAAAAATATGATATTATAATAGGAAATCCTCCTTACGGAAATATTTTAGATAAATCCAAGAAGAAATTGCTTAAGGCACAAAATTTGTTTTATAAGGATGTTTATTGTACATTCCTTGTTAAGGCTTTGGATTGGAGTAAGAATATCGCTTGCTTTCTTGTTCCAAAAAGCTTTCTACTTAGGCAAGATTATGTGCATTTTAGACTAACATTGCTTAAGAAGGCCTGTATTAGAAAGATTGTTGATTTCGGCCCTAATTTCTTTAAAGGTGCAACAAATGAAGTTCAAGTTGTAATTTATGAGAATTATTCGAGAGAGGATAGGCCTTTGGATGTTTATAATTATCCTAATAACAAGATAATTACTTATCCTCGTCAAGATTTTGATAGTCTTAGAATATGTCCCAATGACAACTGTCTACTATCTTTTAAGTCAAAGAAAATACGCACTTATGTGAAATCCACTGAATGTCCATATTGTAAATCGAAGGCGATTAAATTAAACAGGATAAGAATAAAGGCGAGTTCTACTCAACTTGATTTCATTAACAAGATTGAGAATGTAGGGGATTTAAACTACTTAAATGTGAAAGAATTTCCGAAAATGATTCGAGGTGAAGAAGATATAGGATTAAGGGAAGTGAAGAAACATCTTAAAAACGATCTTGGCGGTAATTGTATGTTTATAAACGCAAAACAAGATTTTAGCGCTTATCATTTAAAGAAAACAAGATCCTTCACGCTAGAGGATATCGATCCTGAGGTATTAAAAGGAGATAATTATGAATATTACATTGGTCCGAAATTACTCATCAAGCACAACAACATCTACCCGGAAGCGATTTTTACGAGCGAAAACGCTTGCTTTACTTCTTCGATTTATTCGCTTCTTCACGAGGATCAGGAGGAATTGAAATACTTGAGTGCCGTCCTTAATTCCAAACTAATCAAGTTTTATTGCACTTACGGTATTAACAACCAAAAAGGAACCACGATTAACCTCAATCAGTACATGATCAGGCATTTACCAATAATTTCTCCAAATATTAAAATGAAAGTCGATATAAATGAGACTGTTGATAAGATAATCTCGTCCTTAGAACAAAATAACGGAAAACATGATATTCGGATTAAGAAATGGTTTAGCGAAATAGACTTATTAATATGTGATCTCTATGGTGTGAAATTTGATAATATTATTTTTTGATTTATTTCATTAGATAGGTAAATTCGTGAAATTCTGGTTATTCTTTAAATATTCATATCAAACATATGAAGCGAGATTTCTTTAAATTATGATATTGCTTAATTATAAAGAACTAAAACAATATAATTTTTTTTTAATAAAAGTTAGATTATATTCGCTCTATATGGAACTCAAAAATATGCATAGTTTTGTTGATGAGCCACTTTTTATCTTAAAAAAGTTTACCTTCCTTTACTTTTAATAAAGTTATAGAGAATGTTTAAAGAGAGTTGACCCTAATTACATTCACAAAATCTCCTCCTAAATCGTCAAAAACTACCGCCAAGCTCTGGTAATCGGTTGCTGAGTTGTTATAGACAGGGCGTTGGTATTCAACAACATAATCGTCGTAGTAGTGCTTTTTATATGTTGGTGTTGCTTGTACTTCCGACCCAAGGATAGTAAATGCCAGGCAAAATCCCATTATAGCAATTAATATTATAGATTTGTTTGTTTTAATTTGAATTGTATATCACTTTTATATAGATTTTGAGTTAGAGGATTAATAGATCATATTTATAGCCGTCTTGCAACTTTATTAACTAAACAATTTATTTTTTCACGCTATCTAAGAAAATCAGTGCGATATTGGAGATATAAAAAATATAATGAATACATTTATGGCTTAGTTGCCATTTCTCAGAAATAGAAGTTAATTTTTAAAAATTTCTCCTAATTTATAAGTTTATCAGTGTTATTGTGGAATATATTTTTTTGGATCGTATGTTTAAATCGTTGCTTGGCGGCTCTAACAAGTGGATTATCCGTTTTTTGTTGTGAAAATGAAAATCCTAAAGGTAAAGAAAAAACCAAGTAGATTTAATTTTTAATAGATTAATCACATTTCCTCAATTCTCTATTTTTTCGTAAATGTAAAATCGCAGATAGTTTCCCCTAAACCCATGTATTTTTGCCGTTCAACTGTTATATCTGGATTAAAATCTTTTGTGATGGATTCATAAAAAGGAATGCACATGTCCCTGCATATGAGCTTTATTTTATCGTGCCTTTCGGGATTTCTATCCATAATTGATTTGTATGGACAACGACTCACATTGACGATTGCTTCGTTTTCCTCGCATTTAAGCACCTCATAAGCCCAATTTTCGACACTCCACCTGAAAGTGAGTATTTCCAAGAGATCTCTTACGCCGTTTGATTTGATGTTCAGATGTTTCTTAAGCCTCCTGATTATGATGCGGAATAGCCTGATCCACACTTCTAAGTCAATTTTAAGCGCCTTTTCCCATCCTACTTCGTTTTCAGCTTCGATCATCCACAGGCCATCTAATGTGAAGAAATGCTTCTCGAAATAAAACAATTTATCCTCGTTTCTTACTTTTTTCAAGTGATTCAACTCATTTTATTTTCAACTTAAGGAAGGTGAAATAGAAAGTCTTGAATTAAAATGTATCGTAAAATAATAGCTTACTTGTTTTGCGAGTCTATTTAATTAATTTAGGTTAAATATGGTTTTTGCGTTCCTATAAAAAATCTTATCATAAAATGTTCTTGGCAAATTCATATCAAGTAGGCCGCGAGTAGTACTTTCATAGTCGTAAGGAATATTAGGAAAATCCGTGCCAAATAAGATTCTCTCTTGATAAGATAACAATTCTTCTGCTTTTGGACGTATCCATTCCCTTTCGAAGAATATGTTGTTCGGGATGTAAATCATTGTCGTATCGAGGCAATAATTATCGTGCGCGTTTAATAAGCTTAAAAATTTTTTGTATTCAAAAGCGCCCTTGTGAGCTACGATAACATTCATGTCTGGATATTTTTTTATGAGCTTGATAAAGTTCTTGTATCCCACATATTGATTTCGATACGGTGCCGTTCCAGCGTGGATGCAAAGCCACTTACCCTTTTCAAGAATTAGATCGTAAATTGGTTTCATTCGGACGTCGTCTGGATAGAAATTTTGAACGAGTGGTTGGATCTTTATCCCGTGAAAATCGTGCTGCTCAAAAAGTCTTGCTACATATTCAACTCGGTTCGAATCTTCTGGCCAAAAGCAACCGAAAGGTATCGCATTTTTATATTTATTGGCAAATTGACATGTCCACTCGTTTATGAACTCTGCAACTCCTTTTTTATGGGCATAATTATGAGTTGTAAACGATTCGACATTAAAACTTTTTAATTTAATTACTAAATCGTCTGTATCAAACT
>JBHLMB010000105.1:0-7504 GCA_048938565.1 Promethearchaeota archaeon
GAGTAAAAGCAAGTGCGGCACTGGAGTACCGAGCGATTGAAGGCACATTTATAGGTCCTCTTTTAAAAGGATGCTGGTAATAACTATCAGTTTCAGTAACAAGTGATTCTAAAGGAACAGTTTTGGAAACTCTTTGCCAGCGATTAAATCCAAACGACGAGCTTGGAACGGAAAGTAGATACCCTTTGGCTGCCAATATTTTGCCATATTCCTCGGGACCAGAAAAGCAATGCCACATTACTTTTGACGGATTTATGTTAAACTCTTTAAGTATTTTAAGAATCTCCACATTTGCACCATCTTTTTTATTAAACCTGTGGTTCGGGTGTTCTTTATCTTGCTCGTGTTCTGCTGCGTTTCTCACGTGCAACACATAAGGTTTATGTAAATCTTTCGTGGCCTCAAGAATCTTCTTGAACCATTCAATTTGCTCGTTTCTTTTCTTGAGATCTCTTGCGTGGTGGAAATCTAATCCGATCTCGCCTATCGCTAAGTATTCGTTTGAATTGTTGTTGATATAGTCAATCCATTCCTTCCATTCCGTATCATGTCGGTTTTTTCGAGTATATGTTACAGTTTGCGGTGCCCATCCACATGTGAAACCGATATTCTTCTTCCCATTTATAAATCGACGGACCGTCCGCAATGTATCTAGATCGATCGAGCAAGTTATCAGATAGAGACCACCCGAATTGAAATAATTTTTGTATTGCTCCTCATCTGATGGAAGTTGATCGTTTTTAGGTCGAGGAAAAGGTAAGTGGCAATGCACATCAATATATTGAAGGGCTTCCACCGGTTCTTGAATGTTTTTTCGGTTTGACATAATTTTTACATAATATAATCTTTGTGAATTAAAAAGAAGCATTCTACTTAATTTCGGTGATTATAATGCAAAAATTCTCATTTATGTAATTATGATAACCTTTTAATATAACAAGCAAGATAAGACATGTATAATGAAACTAAAGGATATTTTTAAATTAGAAAAGAAATATTTTACTGCATTTTTAATATCTTTTTTTTCTACTCCAATATAACAAAAAAATCTATTTTTAAAATTTTCATATTTAAAGATTTACATATACTAACATTTAATAATCTGAATCATCATGTATACTATGGCAGGTAGTTGAGGACTTTGCTGAGTATTTGTAATTATTAACAACCATTGGGGTAGAGTTTAAAAATGGAGCTTTATAAGAAATTTTATAAGGGTATATTTGAAGGGGTTCAAAAAAAGAGCTTGAGAATCAATCGCTACTCAATGGAAGACGTGTTAAAAGAGATCTTTTCATACATTCCAAAAAATGACGAGGGCATTCTTAAGATTCAGGAAATTGATTTTAAAACCAAAGAACAGAAGCTCTTGAAGGAAATTATCATTGTTAATGAATTATCATTAGAAAAACCAGAAAAAATTCTCTTTAAATTTTAACTTAATTCTTCTTTTTTTTCTTTCATTTATAATCACTAATCAAGACTCCTTGTCTTGAATTTTATTGTACTACTGTGGTACTATTCAGGTACTACTAATAATAATAATTATCATCGTTGAAGATTATTTCAACAACACTATAAACAGATACCTATGCAAATTGATTTAATAGAAGAAGAGATTCAAATATATAACTCAAAAATGAGATTATTGAATTGGCTTTATGAGGAGTTAAAAATCCAACCAGAAAATATAAAAAACTTACTGAACAAGAAGGGACAAGATCTTCCGATTAATTATTAATCAAGAAAATCTATTTTTAAAAGTCTTCATTTTGATTCGTCAAAATAGGAAAAAGAAAAAAATAAAATAAAAATAAATCAAAAGCTTAGGAATGGAATTACTCTTCCATTGCCATTTGCTTTTCAATTGCTTTTAATTGCTTTTGTAAGCCTTTAATTTCACCTTGAACCGCTTTCACGCTCGCTTTTTCCTCACTACTAATTTCTTTCAACTTGGTTTTTAGAGCGGCGGTTTTGGCTTTCTTTAGGCCAGCTACCTCTTTAGATAGAGCTTTCACATTTGCAGCTTTTTCTTTCTTAGTTGCTGCCCATTCATTGGCTTTTTCAATGGCTTCATCCAATAAACCTTGTTCAGTTACCAATTTCGATTCAGCACCGCTAATTTGGGAATCGTATTCTGCCTCAACTTCTTTCTCGGCTGAAGCGTTCTTTTTTGCGGCTTCTTCTTCGATTTTCGTGATTTCGTCTTGTTTGGCACTAATTTGACTATTAATTTCGTCTATAGACATAATGAATTTTTCACTTTTTTTATTTAATTTTTGATTTTTTAAAGAATAGTCATACTCATTCCTTTTAACTATTCGTATTTAAATAATAACATATTAGAAATTATTGTTTTTAAAATTTATTGTATAAATCATCTCTTAACTAAAGAAAAGGATGTTTTTTTAGTTAACAAGTTACTACAAAAAAAAGGGACATTTTCAGTATTTTTTCGATAGTTTTTTCAAAAATTATTTGCAAAAAAAATTGAAAAGAAGGCCTAAGAACCTGAAAAAATCAAAGATTACAATTTAAAAACCATGAATTCTATTATAAGTTACCTATGCAAAATAAGCATTATTTGTATTTGTTAATGGCAAATATCTTATGGGGATTGATTCCCGTTGTTGTTTCGGACGTGTTTAATGGAATTTCAGTACTCACGGTAATCTTTTTCAGATTTTTTACTTGTGGAATAGTATTTCTCATCCTCACTATAATATTAATTGTATATAATAATAGATACACGTCAAGGTCATTCATTTCTACCAAGATATTTTTAGACATGTTAAAAACAGGGAATAAAGATTTTAAAAATATCATAAATTTTGCGTATTTTGGAGTGTTAGGATTTCTAGGAATAATAATGCAAATAATTTTCTATTTCTTGGCTCTAAAGCTAACATCTATCGGCCTCGTCATGCTTGGTTTTATTATGGCAAATGTTATTATTGCAGCATATCAACATGGAAGGTCCGAAAAACTTGATGTTTTCAAGCTGATATATCTTTCCATGCTAATTTTTTCGATTCTAATCATCATTTACGTGAAAACGACCGAATCCTCAAACTTTTCGTTATTAGGTTTTGGTTACATAATCGGATTTACCATTTGCTTGGTTTTTTTTCACGTGTTCGTTAACAAGGATCCATATACTCAAAACGAATTAAAAATCATAAACGATAATAAAAATTACAAGATAGCCAGATTATTGTTTAAATTATCCCTCATGTTCTTGATCGGAACGTTTATAATGTTTGCATTTCTTTTATTAATGCTTATCATACCTTTTGAACCTGTTCTGATTTCAGAAATACATCTATTTTTTGATCAATTATTCGATATTACTATCTTTTTTAGATGGGAAATTTTATTCATCATCGTCTTTTCTACTATCTTCCCTTATTTGCTTGTTTTTTTTTCGTATACTAATTGGAGCCCATATAACCTCACATATAACCAATGGAGTTCAATATTAACCGTAGTAGAGCCCATTACGGCTTTATTATCAGGCGTACTTATCGTAAGAGAATATTTTCCCATAGAATTCCTTACAATTACCTTGTTTTTGCTGGCTTTATCCATCGTTCTTCGCTACATACACGAAAGGTCCGTAAAAGTAAATGCTTGCGTCCTTTTGTCGATCAAAGAGGGTACGATGGAGGAATTGCCACTAAAATTGCTCACACTTGGTGGAATCAATCGCATTGATATGTTAATAGGCAATCATGATATGATATTGACCGTGAAAAAAAGCTCAATCAAGGATTTTTATTATCTTAAAGAAAAATTACGAAATCTAGAAGAGATTAAAAAAACTACCACATTATTCATTAACAAGGTAAATAAAATAAGCCAATAAACTTTATCCTGGAGACAAGAAATGACATTAAAAGCCATTATTTTTTTTAAGATCGATTTAAAAGCAATGAATAAGGTATTGGAAAAGCTAAAAGAAATTCCACAGATAAAGAAACTCTTGTCGCTCACTGGCGATTACGACGCCATAGCGGAAGTAGAAACGGAAACATCCGAAGAATTGTTTGACATTTTCAGCAAGCAGATCGATATGATCGATGGTCTTGTTGACACTAACACGCATGTCATCATGAAATCATGGGAAAAATAGGATCATGACGAGCGTTCCATCGTTGATTTTAGCATCAACTTTTCACGAGCCTCAATTTCGCTTGAAAAACCTTTTTATAAAAACCCTACCCGAAATTAAGAGGTTATTTCCAATGAGAGCCACGAGCTGTACACCTTCTACAAGCTCCGAAGTCGTGGAGTTTTTGGTGAAAGAAGGCTTTAAAGTAACTACTAGCCCATCCATGAACCAGATAGACACATATTCATCAGCTATGAAGTTAGCGCTTGAATTCGTGGATGAGAGAAATATTCAAAAAATTTTTTACATCGATCTCGACCGATTAATACATTGGATAACCTTTTTTCCAAACGAGCTCTCAAAATTACCTAAGGAAGCGGATGTTGATTACCTTCATATTGGTAGATCCGCTCGAGCGTTCGAAACTCATCCAGAAACCCAGAAAAGCACGGAGGTAGTAGTAAACGAGATTGCTTCACTAGCGCTCGAATTTGAGAATGTCATTGATATCTTATCGGCCTGTTTTGTCGTGAATGTGCGATTAGGAAAAAAAATGTTGGCAAGCAAGAACGATACTTCAATGGGATTTTATTGCTCTTGGCCTGTTACATGTTGGGCACATGCGAGTTCTAAAAAGTATATAGAAGTAGAAGGACTCGAATGGGAAACTCCTGATAGATTTCAAGACGAGATTAAAAAAATAGGATATGAAACCTGGTTAGAACAGTTTCAAACTGCTGCTGAGTGGCAAAATAGAACCGAATTGATGCGAGAATGCTTGAAAGAACTCATGAATATCATAAAAATGTCGTATATAATGTAAGAATTAATAGATAATGATTTATTTCTTTTCATAATAAATTCAGTATTTTCTATCAATTTATTTATATTAATTTAAAATAACGGATGCATTTCATTCAATTCGTCCACCTTTTTACTAAATGGTTTTTTATTTGACCACATTGCGTATCTAAATATAAAATAATATTTTGACAAAAATCCAATTTTTTCTTTATGATAAACACTTAAAAATATAATAGAAGATTAGATTAAATAAAAAGGAAAGATGTAAATGATATTCTTTACCAAATGAGGTTAGCGATAACTTCTTTAGCTGCGGCAGATTCCTTTTTTCCAAGGACCTTTCTTACTCTAAGATCGTTTATAGCGTCTTCCAAGCGAGTGTCCAGGTTCTTCATTTCCATTAAATTGCACGAGTCTCCGTTCGATTCGACTAGTGCAATCATTGAATTATCCTTGTTCATGATGTTTTCGATTTGTTTCCTAAATCCTTCCTTCACCTTGGTGCTGACGGGTTTTCCCTTGTCAATTAATATCGGAAGGACGGGACATCTCATCGTGGTCCTATTGGAGTTAGGATCGATAAAATAGAATATAAACATTGGAATTCCCACGATAACTTCTTTTGTCTTGACTTCAATCGTGTAATTATTAAAGAAGTTCTGCACGTTTGTCATGTCTACATCCTTAACATATTCGATGTTGTCCAAGGAGGATTGTTTTTCTTTCTTGATTAAGGTAACGACATCTTCTGCTGAGGATAAGTCCGACTGTTGGGATTTATGCTTATCGTCTATTTGTTTTTGGACTTCCTTAATCTTGCGTTCTAATTCTCTCATTTTGGTTTGGTGGGCTTTCTCGGTATCGCTAATCTCTTTTTTAACGCTTTTATCAACATTGTAAATGTCCGTCTTGTACCTGCTTATGGTGTTTCCCAAGGTCTTGTAATTTAAATCCAAGTCTTTTATACCTTCTTGAATGAGAAACCAATCTTTCTTTTCGATTGCGCCTCTAATTTTATCTAAAGAACCTTTCACGGAATTGATGTCGTTCAAGCAGTCTCCTGTCTTGTCGTTAATCTTGTACTTACCGCTTTTTATTATCTCTTCTGGCGACTGTTCAATGTGCTTATTTTTTTCTGCTTCGAGTTCCTTGTTCAGAATGGCAAGCTGTTTTTCTTCTTCGCTCGTGTCCACTCTCTTGTCCCTGATTTTATCTACTTGTTGAGCGCCTTTTTGTATCCATCTTTCGCATAATTTTGAAATGATTGAACCATATTCTTCGAGAGTCCTTGTATCTTCTTGAGATACGAAATCGCGGATTTCAGGAGCCATTCTCGCCTGTTCCACGCTTTTTGCGATCGGTCCCCCTTCGAGGATGAAATAAGGTTCTCCAAAGGAATTCAGGTTATATTGGTTTACGAAAAAGTTCTTGAAAAAATCCATTTCACTCGAGTTGAATAAGGCTTCCTGTATGACCGTGTTTCTCTTGAAGTTCTTGGTTTTTTTAAGATAAGTGTTATTATACGCTCTCAAGGCCTCTAAAAAGGAAAACGCATCGGCACCCTTGATGACATTGTCCGGTCTTACTGGTATTTGTGAAAATTTCCCTACATTTAACTTTTCTGATTTATTTCCCAAGTAAGAACACACGCAAGCACTAGTTTCATTAATGGGTATCAACTTCACGGGCCAAAAGCAAGTGGTAATCCTGTTTATCTTCCCTAGCTTTTTTACGGTCTTTCCTAAAATGTTGATGCATTCTATTAAAGCCATTGCCATTTCGTTTAATAGCGCTGATTTCGACCTGGCAGGGATTACATCTCCAAGATTGATTAAGTATGGGATGACTTTTTCCATTTTTTTTTATCACTTTATTTACTATAATATGTTTTTAATCGAAATTGGTAATTAAACTTTTTCTTTTAGAGTTTTAGTATTGAAGCAAGGCAAAAAGGGAGAAAATCCAAAAATTATTTTTTTACACATGATATATATCGTAATGCGTGCACGTGTTCTCCTAATTTGCCATGGACCTCCTTTTCCTCTATTAGGTCAGTCTCTAAAACATTATAACATGCAAAATGATTTAACAGGTCCTGTTCTGTAAAGTAATGGATTGGTCGTCCGGGTTTGCTCTCAAATGTATTCGGCTCTATAATCTTTCCCTTTCCATAGTTCTGTTCCCTATCGGAAAAAACAACAAAGAAAATAAGTGCGCCTGGTCTCAGCTTAGCATCGCATTTTTTCAAGAATTTCTCTCGATCTTCCTTTAAAAACAAGTGTAATACATTAAAACAATAGATTGCATCATATTTTTCGTTGCTAAACGGCATTTCTAAGACATTTCCTGATATAAACAGGGTTTTAGGATCACGAATCTTTCCCATTTCAAGAGCGTTTTCTGAAATTTCTATTCCAATAACTTCAAAATTATTATCTGTAAATAACTTTGAGTTTCGACCATAGCCCGCACCTGGAATTAATATTTTTTTTACGCTATGTGCCTGAAACAGTTCAAGGGCAATAAAGGCCGATTTGCTTGGAACGAGCCCCCAAATCTTTCCACCCAAGTTAAACCGATCATTCCAAT
>JBHLMB010000106.1:0-5468 GCA_048938565.1 Promethearchaeota archaeon
ATTAAAAATTCAGTAGAACACCTACCTCGAGACAATAAAGACGATGAGACATTCACGGTCATCGACCTATTCTCGGGTTGTGGAGGTTTTAGTCAAGGTTTTATTAAGGCAGGATTTGAGGTAATTGTTGCAAGCGAGATCTGGGAGCCTGCTATCGAGTCGTATAAGAAAAACCATCCTGGAGCTCCCGTCATAAGTGGTGATATTACCCTACCTGAAATGAAAAAACAGCTTTACAATATCGTGGGAGACAAGAAGGTCAATGTGATTATTGGAGGTCCTCCTTGTCAAGGATATTCCGTTGCAGGAAATCGTAATCCAGAAGATCCCCGAGGACAATTGTACTTGGATTTTGCTGAAATTATTGACCAAATTCAACCTGATTTTTTCGTAATGGAAAATGTCAAGGGCTTGTTGCACATGAAACACGTCTCACCTAATTTAAGCGACGAGGAGCTCCAAGACTTCAAGGAGGATTGCACTAAATTGCAAAGATACAAGGATCTTAAGCGTTATGGAGCCCAGAGAGCGCTCAGCAATGACGAAAATAGCGAGTTTCTTGAATTGAAGAATAACCTCAGAAGATATAAAAAAGATATCGATGAGAAACTCGTTCCGCTTGTTGATAAAATAATGAAAAAGTTCCAATCCAATAATTACAAAGTGAAATGGAAGGTTCTAAACGCAGCCGATTACGGCGTACCCCAAACTCGAGAAAGAATAATTTTTATTGGAACCAAACACGAAAACATAGACCTTTCTTTTCCTCTTGAAACCCATTCAAAAACTCCAAACCTTTCTCCCCAAAAAAAAGCTAAAAAATGGAGGGATGTGGAAGAAACATTGTTAAAATACGAAACTTGGCAAGAAGAGCCACATAAAAACCACATTTTTACAAAACATTCCGAGAAGTTTATTAATAAGCTAAAAGCAACGGCCATAGGAGATAATGTGTATAAAAATTATAGCGACGCTTGGTGGCGATTGGACCCAAATAAACCTGCAAGAACAGTAAAGGAGAACCATGGGGGAGTATTCGTTCATTACAAGTTCGATCGCGTGCTAACTCCTCGTGAATTAGCAGCATTGCAATCCTTTGACGATAATTTCGAGTTTAAAGGAACGAAAAGCTCTATATTAAAACAGATCGGAAACGCCGTACCACCTATGTTAGCGAAAGTCCTTGCGAACCATTTAAAGTGTTATTTAAAACAATAAAAAAATTAGGATTTGACCTTTTCTTTATCTTTACCTCCAGAGAAAAATTTTTTGGAAATTATATATTTTCTATTATAGAATGAGTGAAAAAATCGAAGAGCGTATAAAAGAGCTCGAAGAACGATTGGCAAGTACAATCCCGAACAAGCATACAATGAAAAGCATAAATTTCATAAAAGCGCAATTGACAAAGCTACGCGAGGATCTTATCTCGCACGCTAGTTCCAAAAAAGGGGGAGGGCGAGGATTTGGAATTAGGAAAACAGGAGACGCTCAGGTTGCGTTTATAGGATTTCCGTCTGTTGGGAAATCTTCCTTATTGAACTTGCTTACAGAAGGGAGCACGAATTCCAAGGTTGCAGCGTACGATTTTACTACGCTCACGGCCATACCCGGCATGATGGAAATAGAAGACGCCAAGATCCAATTGATAGATCTGCCAGGGATAATATTAGGAGCTGCCGCAGGGAAGGGTAGGGGAAAAGAAGTACTAGCAGCTGCGAGATCTGCTGAATTAATCCTTGTCGTGATATGTTTTCGAGAAGATGGTACCCTCAATCTCGATGACTTGAAGAAAATAAGAATGGAACTTTCAAACGCAGGAATACGATTAAATCAAGCACCCGCTAAAATTTCAATGAAATTAAGGGAAAAAGGAGGCATACATTTCACTTATAAGGGGAAGCAGGTAATGAATAAGGACGAAGTGAAAAGCTTGATGAACGATTTGGGCGTACGCAACGCAGGAGTTTACTTTTCAGAGCCAAATATTACGCCGGACCAATTAATTGACTTCGTCATGGGAAATCGCATATACACTAAAGAGTTCGTCGTGATCAACAAGTCAGATTTAATGAAAGAACAGCTTTCTTCAAGCGCCATTTCAAAAGCAATAGGACACGATCGATGGGTTACGATATCTGCGAAAAAAAGAGAAAATATTAACTCGCTCCGTCATAAAATCTTCAAAGAATTAAACCTTATCAGGGTGTATTTAAAGCCACCGAAGCAAGAAGCAGATATGAACGAGCCCATCATACTCTATGAGGGGGATAATTTAGAAACCTTATGCAAAAAAATTCATAAAAGATTTGTAGAGGATTATAGGTATTCTCTAATATGGGGAAAATCCGCAAAGCATCCTGGTCAGAAAATAGCTGGCTTAAATCACGTGATTCAGGACGGAGACATCATTTCTATATATCTAAAAAGATAATTATTCGTCTTCTTCTTCTTCTGAAATGTTAACTTATAATATTTTTAAAAATGATATGTTAACAATCTCTCTATTTTTATGATCTAGATAATTTAATAAAGACCTAATTTGATGTGTTTATTGAATGCTCGGACAAGAAAAAAATGCTGGATCACCAACCGTAGTTTTCGTATCCTTCGAGAACCATTACGCACCATGGGGTGGGTTAGCTGCCGTTATGAAAATGCTTCCACTCATCATGTCAAAATCAGTAAGGACGGTTCTCTTTTCACCGCTTTTTTTCAATATTAATAAGACACGACAAGCAATTGAGTCTTCGAAATTAGTTGCTACGAACTTGAAAGGAAAAGTTTTATACAAGGGATTTCAACACGAAATACAATTATATAAAAGCACGGAGTTTGAAGATCAACCCAATTTTGATATTTTTTTAATTAGGTGTGATAATTTTTTTCTATCTGGTGAAAATCCTTATCACGATTCTTGGAGGATAGATTCGCTCGTTCATGATTCATATTTCTTCTCAAAATCGATTCCCGTTGCGATTAATTGTATCAAGAAAGAATATCCGCCACCATATATTTTTCACTTGCAAGACTGGGAAACAGCGTTAGTGGCAGATATCATCCCCTCGTCTAATGGGAATAAAAGTGTTCTCACGCTTCATAATCCTTACGACGAGTTTTTACCGTACGATCCACAGGGGCGAACCATCTTGCAGTTTACTATTCCGAAAATGCAAGGTCTTTCAACGGTGTCCAAGCAGTTTGCCTCGGAATTTCAACACGATGTACTAATTCAAGGAGTGCTTACTCAAAAACTCCGGCAACAGTTCCAGATTTTCAATCCAATTGGAATAAATAACGGAAATTTCGTTAATCTTTGTTTTCCCGAACACCTGCAATGCGTAGAAGAAGTATTTGCAGAAAAAAAAAGAAATAGGCTAGAATTTCACGAAATACTTGCAAAAAGCGAAGATATCAAACCAAAATGGGGTAAGCAGCTTGACCTAACGAAAGAAAACGTTCCGATCTTTTTTCTTTTCGGACGCGACGAACCCAAACAAAAAGGATTTGACGTGGCCGCCGCGGCAATTTACCGATTACTAAGGAAGAATGGAAGAAAAGCGGCCTATTTTGTGTTTACACCGATTCCAAGCCCCCGAGGCTTGGATAGTCTTGCATATTTAGAAGATTTATGCATTGATTTTGAAGAAAATGTGATGGTATTCCCCTATCGTATTTCAAAGGGATACGCTAACCTCCAAAAAGCGGCCAATTTCGTCGTGATGCCCTCCTATTACGAGCCATTTGGAGCAGCAAACGAAGGATATGCTTCTGGTGCACCCGTTATTGCAAGAGCTACGGGAGGTTTGCTCCAACAAGTGTGTCCAATGAATTTTGAATCCCTTCCAGCCCACATTCAGAAAGAGGTGATTAAATATCACGACGACCTTTCTAAACCAACAGGATTTTTATACCGGGAAGATCCAAGCACGGAAACAAGAGAAAATTGGGAATATCTCTTGAGTACGGATTTTTCTGCGAGAAGGAGCGTGAAAGAACCTATTGATTGGCGGAATCCCATTTTTTGGTCTATGGTTACAGAACTCGAAAAAGTCATTGAATCTGCTATTATTTTTTACAAGGAACAAAAGAGTTCTTATTGCAACATGATCTTAAATGGAATTCACCTTTTTAAAGAATTTTCTTGGGAAAAATCTGCCATAGATTATAGAAAAAGCTTATACAAAATAAAAAAATAAAGGTAAAAAAATTTAGGCGTTTCGTATTTTCTCTTCAGCAATTTTGATTAATTTACTAAATTCTTCGAAGGAATACTGATTGATAATTTCTTGATATCGGGACGAGAATTCTGTTATTTCACGTAATAAAGAAACCACTTGAGTTGGATTGTTAATCGTCTTAATTCGTTCTTTAAATACTGCTAATTTCTCGCGCACGCCCCGTATTATCTTGTTTTCCGTTGAAACAGGAAAATATTTCGAGAGGATCGAATCTGCTTTCTTGAATATTGTTATTTCACCGCCCCAATTTTGCAATCGCTTCCCATAATTACTTTCAAAGGCATCTGAAAATTTTTTAAGCCGTTTTCTAATTATTGGTAAGTCTTTGTCACACATTAAAGCAATTGTGGTGTATTGGCCATGGCTTAGAAGAACTTTCTTATCTTCCTGGTCAATTGAACGTAATTGCTTGGTACTTCCAGTGGCTTCTTTCAAGAAAGTTGTCAGTGCAGATATCATTCCTGAGACCAATTCAGGCTTCTGTAATTCTATTCCAAAGGAATAACTATACATTGCCACACCTTCTTTTGTCAATACGAATAAATCTCTCAGAGTTTTATCCCAATTTCTTTGGCGTATATACTTTCTCACTGTGAGAGAAAGAGGAAATATAGCAATCACGGTCCCAACTAATAAAGCAATTAAGAGAATGGTTTCAGGAGGGATATAACCTTCAGGGTGTCGAACTTCCACAAGCATCGTATAAAAAGCAACCTCTCTACCATTCGTCCAAAAAACGCTTACTTCATATGTTCCAACACTGAGATCTGTTCCAAGATACACCTCTGAACTATTAAGTATTCCATTATAAGGCACTAGATCTCCTTCTTCTAATAGAACATCACCCGACGGATCTCTTAATGTAATATTACCAATTCCTCCAGAAATTGGTTCGTTAAAGGAGTTTCTGATTTCTGCTTCAAATTTAACCGTTTTTCCTAGTTGCAAATACCCCTTTTCTTGAAATCCATCGCCTGATTCCATTTGTAGAACGACATTTGAACAATAATTGGGAGAATGGAAAGTTGCAGCGCAAGTTCCAAATCCCAAAGGATCACCCCAGAGGTTAAATAATCCCTCGAACTGTTCTCCGTATATTTTTATAGCACCTGAAAACATTTCAATTTCGCTACCAATCGTATTATTAAAATAATCCAATTCCCAATCAGTTTCATATAAGAACCATAATTCTTCTTCAGTCGCTTGAATATCGTAATAATAAGGATA
>JBHLMB010000106.1:5478-7472 GCA_048938565.1 Promethearchaeota archaeon
GTACCAACAGCCCACAGTGCACTGAACCGAACTGTTAGAACCAAGATTCTCTCGACATATTATTGATTACTTGCCAAGTACCCGAGGCGTTTATCCTATGAATATAATATAACTTCAACTCTATCTCTAAAGATTCAACGGTTGTATTTGTATTAATGGATATGTTAATTAAGTTCTGCGGGATGGAATCAAGCTCGTATATTATGGATGCTTCATATCCAGAGGAGCCTGGAGCGATACTTATTTGATAGTTAGGGACATATTCCGTGTTATCAATTGTATATTTTAGGTCAATAATTTCTGGTTTGTAAAGTTCTTTATAAGTAAGATTACATAGCATATCAATAGGCTCTAATTCGTCTACTCGCGTTATATTATTGTCTGTAATGATGTATGTTTTTCCCATATCATCTCCGCCTGTCCTTGTTTTATTTTCAGCACCCCATGTGTGGAAATTTAATGGTTCTAAATCGTTGAATATAGCACCTATCCAGTAGGTGATATAATAAGTTCTGTTTGGTAAAAGTATATTCGAGCTAAATTTCGTGAAAGAAAACCATCCTTCTGAACCAGGCTCTATTGCTTGAACCGTACTGCCAATCTGACTTCTAAAATCCTCGTCAAAAATGACTATGACAGAGGCCAAATAGTTTCGCCATGCTTCTATAATGTCGGTAAAATTGAGGTAGAGACACATCTCGCGAATTGAGGTTTCTTCAGGTATGTCTGGAGTTTTAAATTCTTGAGCTATAACAAACCAATTTGGATCATCTAATACGCCTTGCGTGGTGTTTGTTGCTATGCTTATATTACCTGTACTCTTGAAAATGTTATATGTTCTAAGGTCTACCCTGTTCAATACATATTCAAAATCAGTGATGAAAGGCCATTTTTGGGGGATCTCGAAACTTTTTGAATTATTATTGGTCCAATTGCCATAAAACTCAAATCTTTTCAAACCCAAAGTGGAAATATTCCCCTCGTAAGTTCCAGAATAGGAAATTCCATTTGAATTTTTTAAATTCCGATTGATAAAGGCAACTTCATTATTAACTAGGGTACTAGTTACAATTAGCAAGGGAGAAACAAAAAGAATAATCACGAGAAGCGATAGAAAAAGACTTTCATTTCGCTTTCTTTTTAGATATAATTGTAAACAATTTTTTTTTAATTTCATTTTCTAAACATCTATTATATTTTTATTATAAAGATGATAATCATAAGTAATTAAAACTTTTCCTTGAAATCCTAGCAAGAAATCTACGTAATAAAAAATAAAGAAAAAAAAAGTAAAAAATGAGTTCTAGAAAGAAAAATCAAGGTATTCGTATTTTTTCTTCAGCAATCTTAATGATCGTGCTAAAATCGTTAAACGAGTAATTATTGATGATTTCTTGATAACGAGAGGAGAATTCCGTGATTTCATGCATAAGCGATACAATTTGAGCGGGATTATCAATTGATTCAATACGAGCACGAAATTCAGCTAACTTTTGCCGAACGCCCCTAATCACTTTTTCTTCGGCGGATACGGGAAAATATTTCGTCACAATAGGCTCGGCATCTTTAAAGATCGATAGTTCTCCTTTCCAATTTAGGAGTCGCTTTCCATAATGACTTTCAAAGGACTCTGAGAATTTTCTCAGCTTTTTTCGAATTATAGGTAAATCTTTATCACATAATAGTGCGACAGTAATATTTTCACTGTGATTCAGGAGTAATTTTTTATCTTTTTGATCAATAGCCCTTAGTTGATGTTCGCTTCCTGTGGCTTCTCTGACAAAACTCGTTAAAGCCGATATCATTCCTGAAATCAGTTCTGGCTTTCTTAATTCAATTCCAAACGAATAATTATACATGCTCACGCCATCCTTGCTCAACACGAAGAGATCTCTTACGGTTTTATCCCAGTTTCTTTGACGCACATATTTTTTTGTAATCAGTGATATGGGAATTGAAGCAATCGCAAGCACGACAAGCGAAGTAATCAGGAT
>JBHLMB010000107.1:0-7466 GCA_048938565.1 Promethearchaeota archaeon
TTGATAAATTTTTCCTTGCAAAAAAGGCATTATCCCAAGCAAGAAGGCTTAGTCGTTGACAATTTCGAAGGAACAATCTTCTTTAATTCCTAAAATAATTCTATTTCTAATTCTTTTTTATATTGTTCTCGTCTCTTTCAAATTCGTAATTTAATTCGTTACTTCCAGGAAATTGATTTTCGATTTGTTTTATAATTTTTTCATAAGGCAGTTCCTCTCCATGCTTAAGTCGAATCATTGTAAATAACTAGATTGCGTTCATATTATTTGGATTTATTCCTAACTCCAATACTTGATATTTTTTGCATGAGCCACTCTGGTGAAAACATTCCATCCCAATAACGGTACCAAATGTGAAAGAGAACACCTAAAAGGCCAATGTAAGTTACCAAGATATATGGTAACACTAATATAGTCATATAAGCGCTGAAAAAAGGCGTGAGCAAATAATGCATCAAAAAGAGGTTTAAAGATACTGTTCCGTAAAATTTAATCATGCCTATTAATATATTGTCCTTCTTTTTTATGTCTGTCAAGTAAAAGGCAGCGGCAACAATCAGGAAAGACGTCCCCATAGTATACCAAATATTGGAAAATGTTCCTCGCACTAGGAATTTCCACATTCCAGGATAATATACAAAGGGTTGCTTTATAGCGGCGTAATATACATCAAACTTGTATAGATTCCCGTTAATATTTCCTAAAGTAGGAAGGACAGTTTCCAATCCAGTAATTATACCAAAAACAAAAAGGATCCCACCCCATAACACGAAAACTCGAAATAAATGTCTGTAAGATTTGTCAGATCCGTCCATCATTGCCTCGTAAAGGAGTTCACCAAAAACCGTGGTAATAAAACACACTGCGATCCACGGGAGTATGGTTGTCGTGGCTTCGGGAGAATCTAATGCGAACCATAACGCATAAAATATAGGTTCCGCACGTGATAACGACCATATCGCTTCCCTAATCATCTCTGAAGTAAATATGATGATAACACCAATAACAATACGAGTAGACCTTTTCAATTTAATTGTATAATAACACACGATTTGAGATAGGCCAATAAAACTTATGATGTTCCAACCCCACAAGCAAGATGGAAATGGCAAATCCGCTCCATTCAAGGCGAAATTAATCAAGGAACCAATTAATAACATCGACAAGCCTCTTGAAAATATCGTGTTTCTAATCGCTTTTTTAGGCAAATGTCCTTTTTTTCTATTAATGCTAAAAACAACGCTTAAAGCGGAAAGGAATATGAACAATGAAGGTCCAAGAATGTCTAAAAAAGCGTAAACAAAGCCATAGATAAAAATCCATTGCTCATCTAACCACGCTGCGGCAACATGTGCGATTATGATGAATATTATGGCAATTCCCTTGACAAAATCAATACTGGCCAACCGACGAGGTACAGCTTCAACCGGTTCTATTTCGAGCGCGCTTGCATCAAACTCTTCTTCAAGCGTGGTCTCTCTCGTTTTTTCTTCAATAAGTATCTCTTCGACCATAAGAAGGTCCCGTGAAATAAAATTGTCGATTACTTACTATAAAACTTGATCATTTAAATACTAAAAAGTTATGTTTTTTGAAAATATCTCGTATTTTTTGCATTCTTTCGAGAGATCTTTCTTTCGTTTTTTCTTTAGTCGAAATAAAGCAAAAGTAGTTCCGTTTGTTATCGTGGCCAAGTTCACCAATAAAAATGGGAGGTGTTACAAGTTCGGGAATTAACTCCATTAATTTTGGAATGACATCATCAGAAGGATTTATATCACGATTTTCGTTGTTGTATTGAAGTTCTATTCTCGAGAATGAAGAGTGTCCTATGGTTTTTGGAGTTTTTAATACGGTTTGATTTATTTTAGCATTATAAATCATTTCAGCGGGATTTATATCCAATGTGTTTCTAACTCCAAGATATGAAGTTGTCAGACGAGGATTTATTTCGATGTAATAGTTCTTCTGATTGGCAGTTCTCACGAAATCAATGCCGAAATAACCACATATTGGAGGATTAAGGCGCTCTATAAGCGTGAGAAAATCTTCGTGAAACCTTTTATAGTCTTGCACTGGAGTATTCCCCCCAATATATTCAGATTCTTTGCTCATATCCTTAATCCTTACGGACTGCGAGTTTACACCAAGTAAAATTGGGTCATGGATTATATGGGATTTTTCTCGATAGAATCCTAGTAATGAAAAACTTAAATCGCTACCTTCAATAAATTCTTGAAGTATATACGACCTATTTTGTTCGATTGCGTCTTTTTCTTGATCAATAATTTTTTTTATCTGCTCCTTGGTGTTAAAATAAAATATTCCTTCAGAACCTACACCATCGTCGGGTTTAATTATTATAGGCGATTTATATTGCTCAAACTTTCTCAGAATGAATTTAAAATCAATTTCACCATTCCTCATTGGTATTTTATGTGTTCTGGGTGTGGAAATATTTCTCTTAATAAAATAATCATAAGTCAACTGTTTCGATGTTCCTAATTTAATACCCTCTAAATTAACGCTTAGAATGATCTTATTTAATTCATAAGCCGTTTCCGTTAGATTGTAGAGAATATTCGAGAATTCTGGTGCGATTATGAAACAATACTCACTCTTCCGTAATTCCTCTATAAAGGTTTCAATATAAGATTTTTCAGGGGATGCATAACCGATCTCGTCAGCTTCTAAGAATTTTGATAAAAATTTTATTCTAGCATCAAGAATTGTAATGATGTTAAAATTCATTTTCTTGAAATCTGATATGATAGATCTCAACATTCCAAGCCCCTCACAGAAGAGATGTGGAGGCACCTCAATTTGGCTAAAACCACCACCAGAGATGAATTCAAAAATAAAAAGGGTATTTTCTTGCGATGTTATGATGTCTCACTCTGAACCAGTTTAGAGCATAATTCATCATAAACTAATAACAATATTAAGACTTCCTAAAATCCACCACAAAAATATAATAAAGATAAAAAATGATGAGACACTAAATTAAAATAACCCAAATCTACGAAAAAAAAAGAGAAATAATGACTTTTTTTCCTGAAGAAACTCAACAAAGAATTCGATACTTGCATTTCAAGATCAAGCACCTCGAAGAAGCGTTAGAAAAAGAAGATGAAAAATTTAGTCTTGACGATTTGAACCTCATTTCAGAGTATACTATGATTTTAAATGTTGTACGAATCCAAAATCAAGATCAAAAAAAGATTCTGAAAGAATTGAATATCACCCAATATTTTAACGACATTGAAATTAAAGATGTCATGTTTGAATGCGCTCGTGCTTTAAGGGTTCTTGCTAAGGCTTACGCTTTCTTGTCAGAAAATTACGAAGAAAATGAAGAATGGGAAAACGCAATTATAGCAATGACAAACAGTAGTAAAATCTATAAAACCGCCGCTTATTTCAGCACGGCAGCAATATATCAAGATGAAAAAGGAGAGGAGCTAGATCCTGAAAACTTAGAGTTGCTTTCAGAAGAAACGAGAATACTCGCACAAAGTATCGGTGCTTTAAAGGAAGAGCAAAGGAATAACTTGTATTTTTCTTCAAAACTGCATGCTGGGTTGAGCGCCTTGTCTAAAAGATTGTTTTACCTGAAGAACCACGAAGAGAAGAAGAAACAACAAGTAAGAGCTCAATTTCACTACGATATGGGTAGAGCTTGTCACCTTAAGGCACTTGCGTCGAAAGAGTCCTCGTTAACTGGAATTAATAAGGATAAGGTTAAAAAATTGCTTCAGAAAGCAAATTTCTACTATGAAAAATCGAAAGATATTTGGACCAACATGCTCGAGACGCTTAAAGAAATTTCTAACGAAGAACAAGACAATTTAAAAGAAAACATCTCGATTGTTAACGATCACCTCAAAGAAAACGATGTTGAACCGTTAGCATACGAGCAGATAAAAAAAATACAAGATCCCGAGCCAATTATAATCGTTCCAGAAAACCTCGCTCCTTTCGTCCCCAAATCTACCGTGTACTTGACAAAATATGTTCCGAAAGATCTCAATCAAAAAAGGTTTAAATCTTTTAAAAACAAGAAACTTGAAACTAAAATTCCCTATTCCAAGAAAGAAAAACTACTTGACAAAAAGGCCGGCATAGTACGTACCATAAACGAGTTGAAGCAACTTGAAAAAGACAAGGACATCGAAATCGAAAAATTTACAGAACTAATGGAAAAATACACCACGAAATTGAATATGATCGATACTGCGTTAGAAAAACTAGCGAATAAGTGACTTTTCATCCATTTTCAGAAGATTTTAACCAATGTTCTAAATTTCACTGTTAATCATGCCAAGGTTTAAAAAATGGCGAGTTTTATTATACAATAAAAAAAATAACTTAGATTTAGTCATCAATAGTTTTAAGAGGGTTAAATTACATGGCAAAAAAATCAAGCATTGAAAAGAAATTAAGGCCATTAGTTAAGGAAAGCGAAGCATTATCTAGCAAAAAGCAATACACGGAAGCAATAAGGAAGTTACGGGAGGGTCTTAGTTTAGTTCGGGACAAAATAAAAGATAGCGATGAGCAAAAACAAGAATTAGAAAATTTGAAAGAAAAAATCAATGATATTTATATTCTTGAAATTAACAAAATTATCAACGCAGCAGAACATCTCAAAGAAGAAGAAGCAATAGAAGCATATAATAAGGCAATGACGGTTAGTATCAACATTTCCGACGATCCTCTGAGGGACACGCAAGCCAATAAGATTGAAAAGTTAAAGTCAATAGCAAGAATCGGTACGCAAATAAACAAAGCGATTGAATCGTTCAAGGAAAAGCAATTCGATAAAAACCTTAAAATCCTCGAAAAGGCACTCGAAGACGCTTCTAAAATTTGCGATCCTGAAGATGCAACAATAATCAAGATTAAACAAGTAACAAACGAGGTTTACTCTGAAAAAATTAATCTAATTTTTACTCAAGGAGACGAGCTCAAGGAGAAAGGACAGATTGAAGATGCTATAAAAAAATATAATGAAGCGTTAGAAATAACGGATTTAATGTACGATAACGACCTAAAGGCTTCTAATATTAATAAAAGCAAGGAAAAGATAAATCGTAGTTATGCAGATATCATTGATACAATTGTTTCAAATAGAAAGGAATTTCTAAGCGAGAACAAGGTTGAAGAAGCAAGTCAACAAGTTCAAATAATAATCGAGATTTTAGATAAAATGCATGACACGGATTTTAAAAGGAATAAGATGGATGAATTAAGCGAGCTAATAAATCCCACTTATGTTGAAAAAATAAAAGCGATTATAGAAGCAGGACAAGAAATTACATCTAAAAATGATTTTGAAAATTCGATTCAGGATGTTTCCAAGGCGTTGAGACAATTTCAAGAGGCATTGGAAATTGCAAAAAAGATGATTAAATCGGAAGTTAAAGAACAGAAAGTCAAGAACATAACTTCCATTATCAATGAAACATGCAAGACATCGATCGCTCCTAGGAAAACCACGGGAATAAAGTTAATAGAAGAGAGAAAATTTGAAGAAGCCATCAGGGAGCTTTATTCTGTCATGAGCATTGCTAAGAACATCATATATCCAGAAGGACAAGAAAACGAGGAAATCGAGGAAATAAAGAATACAATAAATGAAGTCTATGCGGCACAGGTAGAGGATATATTAAAAATTGGAGACCAACAAATAATTCAAAAAAATTACATAAAGGCACTTGATACATTTAACGATGCATTGGGCATTACTAATAAAATGTACTTATCAGAAGAAACAGAAGCGCTCGTAAATAAGATAAAGAACATCGTATACGAGACAGAACTAAAACAAGTCGTTCAGAAAGGCGACATATCAGAAGAGGATCAAAAGTTTTTAAAAGAAATCGAATCTCTGCAACAATCATTGCAAGTGGCAAAAGATGTGAAAGACCCAGATCTCAAGGCCAAGGAAATGGAAAGATTAGGTAGAGAGATTGATTTAGTTCACGGCAATAGGATTAAATTGCTAATAGAACAAGCAATCGAGCTGGCCAGTAAAAATCAATTCGATCCAGCTTATGAACTCTTTGAAAAGGCAATAACCGTTTCGGATCTAATTGAACTACGCGAGATTAAAAATAGAGAACTCAATAATATTATAGAAAATTACACGCAGGAATTAAATAACAAGGCTAAGCAGAACATTGGGAATAATAAACACGACGATGCCATAGATTTATGTAAAAAAGCAATCGAATTAGACGAAAACAATTCCGTATCATATTATATAATGGGTCTTGCTCACGCAGTAAAATCAGAACAAGACAAGGCTATTAACAATTTTCAAAAGGCCATTGATCTGAATTCCAATTTTGCAGAAGCTTGGAACGATAAGGGTCTTGTGCATATCGCAAAATCTGAATTCGATCAAGCTATAAATTGTTTTAATAATGCTGTTGGCATTGATCAAAACCATTCAGATGCATGGTATAATATGGGAAATACATATAAACTAAAAAAAGAGTTCAATAAATCCATTGAATCGTACGATAAAGCGATAGAAGCAGATGAAGCACACGCAAAAGCCTTTCTATTCAAAGGTTCGGTTTATTTTGATACTAAAGAATATTATAAAGCTCTTGAAAACCTCACTAAAGCCATAGAATTAGATAATGAACTAGGGAAAAACATCAGCAAGAAAATTAAGGAAATTAAGGAATCATTTGATTCAATAGGAGATCATTTGAAAATCGCTTTTAATAATAGATAGGTTATGAGTATTTAGAGTTAAAAACCTATAAAATCCCTATTTATTATTATTACCTTATTTTACATTGATAACTAAATAATTACGATTTTATGGAATATAATATTATAAAATCTATGCCAGACAGTACTTCAGTTTTGTTGTATATAAAACAAATGTTAGGAGATCTAATATATATAAACGGAATAATCGCTACGGAACTAATCAATATTACGGAAAATACTGCTGCAATGCGCCACGGTGAGGAGTTCCTAAATAATAGCCAATGTCGACCAGAACACGACCAGCTTAAAAAGAACATAATAAATATCGTAAAAACTTACAAGAGAACCCCAGAAGAATTCTTAAAAGTATTAGATAAGCATGTTTTGAAGCATTTGGAAGAACCAAATGATTGAGAGAGACGAAATGCCTAAGGAGAAATTTAACGATTTTTGCGACAGGTTAGAAAAAGAAATAATAAATAAAGATAATAAGGATCATTACGAAAAAATCGTTGAACTCTTTCGCAATCCCCAGAACTGGGGAAAGATGTCCGATGATGAAACAAGTGCGTTTCATAGCGAGAGAGGAAAAAACGGAGAGCTATTAGAATTTTATTTAAAAATAAACCCCGAAGAAAGAGTCGAAAAAGCCAGTTTTTTTACAGATGGTTGTGGATGCATGGTTGCAGTGGCAAGTCAAACAACCCTGCTCATTCAGGGAAAACGATTAGATGTCG
>JBHLMB010000108.1:0-7402 GCA_048938565.1 Promethearchaeota archaeon
TTCGCGAGAAATACATTAAAAAATCCGAGATCTACCTCTACGAGGCAGATTTAATGTTTTATTTCATAGATGTTCAAAGAAAGGATCGGTTTAAAGAAAGCATTCAATATCTCAAGACAGTTAAGAAAGATTTAGAACAAATGGATCAAATAACTCCCGTCATTTATGTGCTTACAAAAGCAGATCCCGACATCATCGACACACCAAGAATTCAAGAAAATATAAAAGAAATCACTACAATGTTGACCGAACTTAACAAAAAGAATATTCCTGAAATAAATGTCACGAGCATTTTTTCCTTATATAGCGTGCTAAGGGCATTTTCCTCGGGAATATCGAAGCTAAGTCCTAATAGAGCTCTTATAGGATTTAACCTTCGAAATTTCTCGGTTGACAATAAAATCGCATTGACATTATTGTTAAGCTATGATGGACTCCTTCTTGCAGATTATGTATCTCAAAATATTTTAGAATTCAAGGCTTTTTCTCAAGTCAAGGAAAATGAAACCGATATTAAGAATGTTTTCGAAGTCACGGCCCCTCAATTTACAAATCTATTTAAAATATTTGAAGAATTTAAGTCAATTAAAGAAAAGGAAGCAATTTTTAAAATTGCTGACGCTATTGTGCTTTTTAAGCGCGTTATTGTAGACAATCAAGAAATTTTTTTGTTGTTTTTAATAGACGATGAATCTTCTAAGGAGCAAATAAAGCAATCTCTACCAGAATTCTTGAGCAGAAATAGCACACTCATTTCACGGTATATTTCTTAGAAAATACGCTTTAAAGGGCTCAAGTCTGATATGGATTTTTTAAGGATCCTTTTCCTATAGTACGATTTTATACCACAAATTAAGGACATGGCTGGAACGACAGTTCTTGCAAATTTAATAGGTCCAAAAAGAATAAAATCGCTAATTGCAGAATACGTCATAATCGAAGCAATTGCTCCTGTTCGAGGACTTTTTCCATATTTTTTAACATAGTCCCATCCGAAAATTGCGTTCGATGGCGCAAATCCTACGGGCAATCCTAACTCTTGTTTTATTAATCTAGCCGTCTCAATGTTCACTCCAATAGAAACTAAATCCAAGACTGCCGTGTCCACGATTACATTATTCACACCTGCTTTTGTTGCTTTAACCAATAAATCGTCTTGTAATAAATCCATTTTGTTTCTTGGTTTAATTGCCCTGTTTGAAAATGTTAAAAGGACGGCGTTTTTCACATCAATGGTTTTTATTCGCTCCAAGCTTTCTTCGCTCGTGTTCTCGTCAATACTGTTAAGAATTGCCCTGTCAAGCAAGCCTAGTTCCTTTAATCCTTCCATTGCGGGAATTCGACTTGAATCGTTAAGACCATCTACTAAAAAAGGGCAATCCACTAAATCTGCTATGAATTCACACTCTTTTAAAAGAGTATCTGGATAAGATCCGACGACATCAATTATTGCTTGCATTCCTGAATCTTCTACAATTGATAAAAACTCGTTTATCTCGCTTTCAACTAACTCTTTATTTATTTTTCCCTTTTTTTCGTCTAAAAGTGCTGCGTGTTTGGCGTAAAATACCGTTCCCACCATGACTATTGGATTTTCTCCTGGTTGACCACCGATTTTCACATTCCCAATTTGTACTATTTTTTGTTCGGTATCGTATTCGAGCATGTTTAATCCTCTTTTGGCTCTTTGCTTTTCTTATTCAGTTTGAATTGATTATTTAGACCTTCTAAAAATTCTGACTTTCGCCCTGTTGGTACTAAGATATGATTATCAGCTATCTCAAATCTAAGTTCTTTCATTAGTTTTGGAAATTTAGCTAAAAACATCTGTTTCTTCATTCCCATGACTTTACTTAAGAGTTCAAGGGATGCTTTCTTATGTTCATTGACTTGATCTGTAATTTGTTTCATTCTTTTCGCTTTTATGGGTTCACTTATTAAAGAACCCACGTAAATAAATGATATGATAAACTCTGGAATCCATTTATGGAGTAAAAGCACGATAATCACTACTATAAATGAGCTTGCTGCGCTTATTGAATAATGAATGTCTTCCCAAGGATATCCGCTATAATAAAGCTGTAATTGAATCAACATTCGGATGATGTTTACTACATAAAAAATAACCGAAGAGACTATCAGGGATTTTGTTTTTCTCCAAACGATATCTTTTTTTGTTCTTGCATCCTTGCTGTGTGGAGTAAATACTATTATACCTACGAATATACATATTGCTTGAACGCCTGTACAAAAAGTTTCGAAGTAGATTGGAATCTTTCCTGGAATCTCAAACATCCAATGGTATTTGCCTGAGGGATTATATTGTACACTCGTACCCATATCAAAGAAAAAATTAAGAAAAAAAGATGTTTGCTTGACAACGATCTCATGAAGCCAGTAATTTATTTCGTTATCAAAAATGATGTAAACAATATATGCCGTTAAGGGGGCTCCCACGGCTAATAAAGCTAGAGATTGTATGGAAAATTGATATTTCTTTCCTTCAAATTCGATTACGGGCCTTTTTTTTTTTTTATCATATCTCGAAACGATTTCTACATTATCATCGATTTTAAATCCATCAGGATATTTCAGATAGAAATGAAACCTATCAACTATAACAATATTTAGAAGCACAAGCAACGGGATCATGACGAATCCAAGATTTTCCCTTTTTAAAGTTTCCATAAATGGAATGCTCAATCCTATGACTAACGCAAAACCAAGGTTCAGGATCAAAAAAATACAAATGAAGACACGCTTTTCCTTCTTCGCTTTAGAAGTGTTATTATAATATAACACAATTCTACAATCAACGAAAATCAAAATTACGACAGTTAATAAACAACCGATTGAAACTTCTGCAAGCGGAAAAGAAGCTATTACGATCCCTAAAAAAAAAGTCACGACTAAGTTCACCGTGAATACCGTCCAGAGGACGATGGCTTGAAATAACGGATTTTTGAATGTTTTTCTCATTACATATAAAAATTTAAAATCTCTAAAAAGTCTTTTTAGAATCCAATTTAGATTATTTCTTTTCAAATAAATAAAGATAAATGTACAATAAAATAATGAGTTTTAATTATAACTCGTCGAAGGAAAATAAAGATTTTAAAAGCTAAAATCCACGTCTTGAAATAAAAACGCCTTTAGAAGGTTCACTGTATGAATTAAATCTTTATAATCAATGACCTCAATATTCGTATGCATATACCGCACGGGAGTAGCAACTAAAGCACATGGGATCCCTGTCTTCGTCATTTGAATGGCCCTAGCATCCGTAGGAGTCGGACGAGGTTCTGCTTCTAAAACAAAAGGTATTCTTTCTTTCTTAGCAATCTCTATTAACATTTTAGAAAGTTTTGGATGCAAATTAGGTCCAACATTTATTGAAACACCAGAACCCAAATTACATTCGTAATGCTTGTCTTTACTTATACCTGGAAAATCAATCGCATGAGTTACCTCAACAACGATAGCAAAATCAGGAAAAATCTTGAAAGCACCAACAGTTGCCCCTCTCACTCCGATCTCCTCTTGTGAAGCGAATTGGAAGACAAAATCCTTATTTAGACGCTCTTTTTGCTCTGATAGTGCTTTAATTAATTTCACGAGAACAAAACATCCTGCTCTATCGTCGAACGCCTTTGAACAAATTCTCTTACCGCCTTTAAAGACGACACATTCTTCGTTAAGAGTAATATAATCTCCTATAGAAACAAGCTTTTTTACTTGTTTGATGTTTTCCATGCCAATATCTATAAAAAGATCTTCTAATTTTGCAGCCTTTTTCCGTTCTTCAGGTTGTAAGAGATGTATTGGAGTTTCTCCTATTACACCTAATAAATCCTCTCCTGAACTCGAATGGATTGTAACCTTTTGACCTGGCAAGATTCTCGGATTTTGTCCTCCTACCTGTGAAAATCGTATGAATCCGTTTTTATCGATATATCGCACCATAAATCCTATTTCGTCCATATGGGCGTCCAGAAGAACTTTTATCCTTCTGTCTTGTTTTTCAGTTCCTTCGATGGTACAAAACAAATTCCCTAATATGTCCGTCTCTGTTTTCGTGCAATAGGGTTCGACCAAACCAATAATATACTCTCTGATCTTTGATTCGTTGCCACTACAGCTTTGGATTTCGGTGAGGTTTTTAATAATTTCAATATCTTCTTTTAATGACATTTTATTCTTTTTTACTTTTGTGAATTTATTACTTGAGTCTTTATTTACCTATAAATATTAAACTTATGTGATAAATCTTTTTTTCAATGTTATATTATCAAAACAAAAACATGTTAATCTGCTATATCTATAATTTATGTGAACTATAATGTCTGAAACCGAGAAAGATAAAGAAAAGGAAGAACAAGAAGAAAAACCGGAATCTAAACAAAAATTTACTTTTAAGTGTACTAAATGCGATAAATGCTGCCTATCACGTGGACCGATTCCATTGACAATGTGGGATTTAGAACTATGGGCGAGAAATAATGTAGTAACTAATTTCTTTCCGTATCTAGATATTCATGCAACTCCAAGTGGTGGTATTGATCTGATTCTTAAACCCCTAGCACCACCTAAAAAGGACGAAAAAAAAAATGAAACAATTCCTGATCCTCTTGGTGGTGTACCAATTGAAGATTTATTGGATGTAAAATGTCCCATGTACAACGAAGAACAGAAGAAATGCCTGATTTATGAGTTTCGCCCCTTAAGTTGTAGAACATATCCTTTAGAATTCGATGGAAATTCATTTACGATAGTAGACGATCAATGTCCAGGTATAGGTAAGGAAGGTATGACAAAAGAGGAACTCAAGGAAATGAGGGATGTGGCAAAAACGATGTTCTATGAATTGTCAAGAATGCGAATATCCTTACCCATCCTTAATCAAGTGCTTTCCAAAAATTTTTTGATGGATTTAATGAAACAACAAATGGAAGTCATGAGTAATATGTCAGAAGAAGACAGGGCTAAACTCAACGAGATAATGGGAAAATCTCAAAAACAAGATCACGATCATGCTGACGAGAAAACACCTTAATCATCTTAGGTTCCTTTCTTTTTCATTTTATAATAGACAAGTACTCTAATAATTTACTGAGTGCAATTGATATAATAATTTAGCACTTATCGGATTACAAATCTTTTTAAGTTTTTATAAATAGTTGTAAGGTTAAGAAACTAAACCAAAATAAAAAAACAGTAGAAAATAATGCGAATACAAGTTGAGGATTCCCGAACTGGTAAGCTTATCAAGCTCGATGTAAAAGAACATCACAAGATAGAAAGGATAGTAGATATTATTATCAAGCATATGGGAATTATCAGTGCTGAACAGCGTAGTTTTACTTTAGTTCTAAATAATAAAGAACTACCCCCCGATTCTACCATTCAAGACGCAATTCACAAGTTTGGACTCAAAGAAAACGATAAATTAGCGTTATGGGCTCGAGTCGTAGGAGGAAAGTGATCCTTACTTTTTCTTTTTCTATTATTGTAAAAAAATAAGTAATAATAAATCATTTCGTATCAATTTTATCTTCTTCGGTTAAGGAGTGATTTTTTATCCTATGATTTGGAGGTTTTCTTTCAGGAATGATAGGATCGATGCTACCAATGATTTTTATTTGATCATCCTTTTTTTCTGAATCGTTTTCTTCTTCCTGATTTTTCTTCTTGTCTTTCATTATCGCCCCTCGTTTCAATCCTCTATTATTTTGATTTCGTCATCGTCTTCTTCTTCGGTTGAGAAATCGTACTCCTTCATTAAATCCTCCATGGTATTAACCTTGAAAAATTCCGTAGCATCAAGACAAATGTCGTAATTCAATGGATCGTCAGGATTAGGATTTTCAACTAACATTTTTAGCGCTTTAATTGTTGTTTCCAGATCGGATAGTCGGGACCATTTTTTCAACACGTTCAAGCATATATAGCCAGTACCTTGTTGCTTGTTAGTAAGTTCTACGGGGTGAATGTTTGGGTGATAGATGTTTGAAAACCACGCAAAATCAATGCCTCCCGGGTAAGGAAACGCTCTATTAATCTTTATAAAAACTCGATGATTTGTTTGGGGTACAAGCTTCTTTTTTTTTTTTAAAAATCCAAAAGCTTTTATCTTTAATATCATCTCTACTGAGTCTTTGTTTCTTAATATTGATCCTGGCTCAAGTACTTGTAAGCGACTAAGTCCCTTTATTTCATTTTCTATTCGTTCTTTCCATATTTCAAGTGGTAACTCAGGCATTGCCCCAACCTCCAGTTCTTTTATTATTATTAATGATTTTCATGAGATTTATTTTTTTGTTATTTGTTATTTGTGCCTTGATTCAAACGAACATGTCCAACAACTAGGATTTTTAACTTTATCAATTATTTCAAATCTATTTGTATGTCCATTGTAATTAAGTTGTTTTCCCACTAGGGGTTCTCCAATGTCAGGGTTCCATTGGTGGTGTTTTGCGAAATAATCCACACCTAATATGAATTGTAAGACTTGTTGGGTTTGAATTCCTCCTATAATAGATGTAGTCGTTATAATTGTGGCAATTTTACCAACTGTTTCGCCGTTTTCAGATGCGATCTCTTCACCAGTACAAGAAAATTTTTTCCACATTAAGTCCAAATCTTTTCCTGAAATCCCACATTGTAAGCAAGCGGCCTCCTCTATCTTCGAATAAACAGCTTGAACGCTGCCAAAAAATTCGTCTATCCCACTATCTACGAATGGTGTATCATAATAATAAGAGTAATTGTTTGCTTCAATTCTTGCTTCTACATTATCCACACAAGAACAAACAACATCACATTTATATAATTTCTTGTCAATATCGTTCAAAACTTCCTTTATAGGAATGATTTCTACTTCGGGATTCAAATCTTTGCATGCTTCTTTCACGACATCTGCTTTATATTCTTTATTTTGTGCGCTTCTGATGTTGAATAAGACACATCTATTAAGGTTTGAAATGTTTATGAAATCATAATCAACTAAATATATCTTGCCCACGCCAAACAGGACTAGATTCTTGACAACTTCGTTACCTGTAGCCCCTGCTCCTATGACTAACACCGTCGCGTTGGATATCTTTTTCTGATCCCACCCCGCAATTCTTTTTTGACGGTCATAAACATCGTCATCTATAGATGTTTGTTCTAATACATGTAATTCTGTTTCTTTTTCTGTCATTATAGCTTGTTTCTATGGTAAGAATTATATCAGTTGATTATTGCACTACTTACAACTTTATATCCTTTATCAGATTGATTGTCGATGCTAAAAAATTCGAACTCGTCTCTTATGGGATCTACAACAAGAGCGACAAACACTGATTCTGGAAAAAAATAGGTATGTGTTTTTACATCTGTTGGGCTTAAAAACACGCCAAAG
>JBHLMB010000109.1:0-7398 GCA_048938565.1 Promethearchaeota archaeon
GAAAATTCATATTATTGAGTCGGAATCATGTCAGTTTTAAATTCAGTATTAAAATATAAAATATGCATTTTTGGTGATGGGGGAGTTGGAAAAACGACCTTGACTCAAAGATATCTCACGGGTGTTTTTAAAGAAAAGTACCAGCTGACAATAGGCATGGACTTTTACTTGAAGAAACTAAATTTTGATGGAAAAGACATTTCTCTTTATATTTGGGATTTTGCAGGGGAAGAAAAATTCAGATTTCTTATGCCTGCCGCCCTCGTGGGAGCCCACGTTGTCATTTTTATGTACGACATCACGAGATATATTACTTTAAAAAATTTGAATAATTGGATTGCGGTTTACAAGGAAGCGAAAGAAAAAGAGAATCAAGACATAATTGTTGTGATAGTTGGCTCCAAGTTAGACCTTACGGAATTAAGAACCATTCCGAAAGAAGTTGGAGAAGAAATGGTTGAAAAACACGGACTTAATGGATGGATCGAGTGTTCAGCAAAAGACGGTACGAATGTTGAAAAAATTTTTGAGGATTTAACTCGTGGGTTGATACAACTAGAAACTTCAGAAAAGAAGAATAAAAAACTAATGTTTTTTGTCTAATGTTATTTCTAATCTACATTTTCGAGTATTTTAATTTCATCTTTTCCCAAAGGTTTAAGATTTTTTTATATTCACCAAATCTTCCCAAGTTCTCCTGAATGTTTGCCATAATTTTTTTGTAACCATTCAACTTTTGGAATTCTTCCCTATTTTCTTTCAATTCCTCATATATTTCCAAGAACTTATGTTCCCATCGCAAATTGGATTTAAATATGTTTATTCCTCTTGTAAACAATTCTACTTCAATGGAAGGGATAGAATATATGATTTCACCCCTAGGAGATTTATTTACAATAGATATCAAACCCATATCAACAAATAGGTTTAGTTCCTGCGAGATTTTTCCTGCTGAAAAGCCCGTGAGTTCTTGTATCATTTTTTGGGTTAATTCTCGTCTTGTCAAAAAGTATAACAAGATTTTAGCAGAGAATTTATCTCGTCCCAGAGAGATGACGGAGTTGAATAACAAGTCTATAATATCCTTTTCTATATGCATAATCTCAGGATCATATGATTCTATACTATTTGTCGTAATTAATACACCTATAATGTTGGTTTTCTAAAAATTACGCTTATATCGTTCCAAATATTTGTAAGTACATCAAGAACTTTAATTATTTCCACTATTCTATTTGAAAGGGCTTCTTTTCCTTTTTCACCATCGTGTTCCTGTAGTTCGCCTAATTTATTTTCCAAGAAATTTTTTATTTTTGGAAATTCCGTGTAAGATAGGTCCCCAACTTTTTCATATATATTTTCATCTATTTGATACATTTTTTCGTTAGATTTAGCAATTGCCTTCTTCTTGATAACCCCGGATTTTATTAAAAAGTTTAATTTTTTCGAAATACTTCCCGTGGAATATCCAGTTAGATCTTTAAATTGTTTTTGAGTAAGGATTTTGTGGATTGATAAATAACCTAATAATGTCTGAAGTTTCAAATCAGCATTTTTTGCCTTTCCTAAATCCAAATAAAATTTTAATAATGACCCCTGGTACTCTCTCATCTTTCCCTCAAAGATGTGATTGTCTATCGAAGTTTTGGATATTTTCATGTTCTTATATTATATAACACAATTCTTCTATATAAGGTTTTTCACTCTTCATGAACAATGAGGAACATTTAAATAGCCTATTTAATATTATTATATTGGAATCTTTATATTTCATGAAACATGAAAGATATAAAACTCTCGAGGAGAAAAAATGAATACAATCGAAGTAAGAAACTTGGTTAAATATTACAACAGGGGAAAAGTAAAAGCAGTTGATGATATTTCTTTTAAAGTACCTCAAGGTTCAAGATTTGGTTTCTTAGGTCCAAATGGGGCCGGTAAAACCACAACTATCAGGTGCTTGCTCGGTTTACTTCAAAGAACGGATGGAGAAATATCCATATTCGGAGAAAATGTCGATCCAATGAAAGATGTGTCGTTTAGGAATAAAATAGGATATTTGCCAGGTGAACTTGGCGTTTACAAGCATATGACTGCAACACAACTGGTTGAATATTTTTCGAAGCTTTACGATGTGGATATTGACAGGGAATTCATTAGTGATGTTTCAGAGCGACTTCAAATCGACATGGAAAGAAAAATGGGCGTTCTAAGCAAGGGAAACAAGCAAAAAGTTGGTGTTTTAACGGCATTAATGGGAAAATTTGATCTCTTGGTCATGGACGAACCTACATCTGGTCTTGATCCCCTTATGCAATCAGAATTTTACAAGATAATTTCGGAAAGACAAAAAGAATCAAATTGTACTGTCTTTGTCTCAAGCCACGTGCTTCCAGAAGTGGAGAAATTTTGCAACAAGGTTGCGATCATAAAAAAGGGGAAAATAATCGAAATATCTGACATCCAAAATCTCAAGGCGAAAAGCTTGAAGAACATTGAATTAGACTTCTTTACGGGAAAAGCTAAAGAGGAGTTCGTATCTTATTTGACATCCAATTTCCCTGAAGCCATTGTCGAAACCGATTTTAATACGCAACTAACTTTTGTTTTACCACCTTCGGCAACTTTGAAAATTCTGAAAGAAATCGGTGGACGAGAATGGGGAGGGACACCCATTAAAGACATTCTCATTCAACATTCAAGCTTGGATAATATCTTTATGGAGTATTATAAAAACGATAATACGATTAATGGAGGGACTTAACGATGAAAATATTGAAAAATCGCATCAAGACTCAAAACCAAGGCAATAATTTGGTGAATAACATAAAAAAACCTTTTAAAATATCGTGGACCGAACTCATTTCGAGTAAAAAAGGTATATTATTATACTCGATTTTAATGTTCTTATTTGTTTATTGGTTCATGTCGATATACGATCCAGAATTGTTTGCTGGATTTGAAGATTTCTACGATAATTTTCCCCCTGAAATCCTTCAAATGATTGGGGGACAATTATCACTGGCGGAATTTGGTGGTTTTGTTAATACCTATATATTCGCTTTTGCGTGGATGTATATGGGAATCTACTTGATCATTCGATCTTCACAGGACATTCCCAAGGAAATAGACAATAAGACGATTGATATCATGCTCTCAAAGCCCATAAAACGGTGGCAATTTGTATCGGGAAAATATATACAACATCTCATAGTCACCATAGGACTTGCAATAGCTGCTTGGTATGGCATGTTAATTGGCTTGTTAACTGTTCCTGCTCTTCAAGACATTGAGATTTACCTTGGAGAAATAATCCTAGCTTTTTTTTGGATGACATTATTCTTGATTGCCATTGTTAGCACGGGATTTTTCTTTTCGACTTTTTTGAGAACCCGATTGTCCTTAGCCGTAAGTTTTGGGGCGTTCATCTTTTTCTATGTAGCTGGAATTTTTTCAGGAATGATGCCGAAAGACATTGAAGGAATTAAATACACTAGTTTTTTCTACTATTTCGATCCATCAAATCTACTACTTAATCATAACTTGGATCTTGTAGGGTTGCACATGATCGTGCTCTTGGTATATTCAATCTCGATAACGGCATTAGCGGTAATAATTTTTAACAAAAGAGACATTCCTGTTTAAATCCATTTTTTTTAATCACGCATTTTTGGTGAACTTATTTGAAATCATATAACCAAGAGCAAGCATTGTTGTAATCAGACTTAATACAACAAATCCATATAAAGAGGGCAGTTCTGCCAAAATACCAGCAAAGATTGGTCCTATCCAGAAACCCACGCCAAGTGATGTCTCAAAATAGGTCGTACCTTTAAGATTATTCTTTTGTACATTTTTAAGAATACTCAACTTAAACGAATAACTGTAAAGTAATGCTAAAGACATTCCAAATAAAGCTAAAATAGTGATATACAGCACAAAGTTATCTAATAACCCAAAAAGGGTCAGAATGAAAATTAAAGTCGTCAATATTGCGGGAATGATTTTTTTAAGAGTCAAGATCGATGCGGTCATTGCTATTGTTACCACGATTGTTTGAACGAGCATTCTAATGAAACTTAGCACAAAAGTTACGTAGTTGGGATATAATAGGTTATCAAGTTTTAGAGAGTATAAGATTCCAAAACTACCACTCGTAAATGAAAATAAAAATATGAGCACGAGGAATACTATGAAGGAAAATATAATTTTTTCTGTATTTTTAATCGGACGAGTTTCAACAGGGTTCGACTCCTGAGTTTCAGCAATTTCAATATCTTCAAAGTTAATAGCTAATATTACAGCTACAAGAGTGTATATTAAGGATAGGTCAAAAACCAATAATAAATCTGAAACAATAAAGAGCACAATAGCGCACACTGAATATCCAAAAATACCTCCCGAGTTCCAAGACAATCCATAATACCTATCAAGGGTTTGTTTTTTCGCTTCATCATCTCTAATATCGTCTTTCATCATTAGAGCCGTATGAGCTCCTGAAATTATTGGCCAAAATAAACCGAGAAAGATACCATCAAGAAACAACAAGAAATAGGTTAATATCCACCATTCGAGCGAGAATTGAAGGCCAAACTGAACAATTAACAATCCCCCTGATGCTATTACGAGGCAGTTTTTCATTCCAAGCTTCTTGTAAGCGTTGCGAAAAAGGAACGGAGAAAACAAGTAAGATAGTGCCAATGCAGCAGTTAGAAATCCGATCACGCTACTTTCCAATTTTCCATTATAATACAGGGGCAAGGCTAAAGTAATTCCAAAACTACTAGCTGCTCTACAAAATTGCAAACCAAAGAGAGGAACAAGTCTGTAGTTGTAGTTAGCTTTCATATCAAGAACAAGATAGGTTTTATTTTGGAAAATCGTTTTTGTATATTAAATTTTTTGTTCCATGAATTTCGAATTTCTGTCAGAAAAAAACTTTATTTTACACAGATGGTTTATTTTAGTAAGATATATTTTTGATTGCAAACCACCTATTATTATGAACTCGCACCGTTTGAAGTGAAATTCACGGGAAATCTAACCATGACTAGCAATGATGATAGTAATGTGATAAAACAACTTGTATCTCGGATATTAAAAGGAGTTATCTTCGATTTTGATGGAACAATACTAGATATTAAAAATGCGATGGAAAAAGCTATCGAAGAGATATTTGCAGAAAATAAAGTTGCTTTCGATAACGAGAAGACAGTCCAGGAAATCGGAGCCCTTTTAGAAACGCTTCAAGGTTATCCGCTTCCTAGAATTATCTTAAACTCATATGAAATGTTTAAGTACATCACATCCTTTAAAGATATTCCTTATGTAAAAAAAATTTTAGTTAGTACTAATGTCTTTGCTAAGTATCTCGAATACGCACGCGACGCACCTTTAATCCCCGGTATAAGAGAGCTGCTCGACACGCTTAAAAACAAGCTAGGATGTGATCTCTACATCGTATCGCATAATAAAAAAGAGAACATCCTCTTCCATTTGAATAAAAGCGGTATTATGAGCTATTTCAAAGGTGTTTTTGGAACTGACGAGTTACCATCTCTAAAACCAGATCCAATAGCTCTTGAACCAGCAATAAAAGATTATCCCATTAGTGTAAAAAGAAACGAATTCTTACTGATCGGAGACATGCCTACGGATATTGAGGCAGGGCGTGATGCTGGTTTCTTGACTATTGCAATTTCAAGCGGAATTAGTAATAAAGAAATGCTGAAAAAATCTCGACCAAGCTTAATAATAGATTCCATTGTCGAATTAAACGATCTGATAAATAAGGTAAGGTAAATATTTTTTTTCAATATTATAATTGATAACAATTGAGACTATCCATAGTAAATTAGAAATCTCCCCCTCATCTTAGATTTAAATGTCTAAACTCATTACGATAAGAAAAAATTACTATCATAAAATACTATAAAGTTATCCTCTTTGAAAATTTGAATTTATTTTTTTTCTTTAAATACTAATAAATAAATTAGAATAAACAATAAAAGTGAGTAAAATTATGGTTGATAAGCACGATTATCCTTTTTTTGGACAAACTACTGGTATAATCATTTCAAGCAACTCAATGATAGAACCATATTTTTTTTTGAAATGTTTCAAAAAAAAAGAAAATGGATCTTGGGAAAAAGCTTCTTTAAGAGAAGGAAAGACAACAAAGTTCTCTTTAGAGGAAATGATGGAAATTCTCGAAGTTTTTGACGGTAAATGCGATAAATGGAATGCTTTTCACGATTTTAACGGTGAAAAAACGCAAATCTCTTTTAATTGGGAAAAAAATCAGAGAAATGTGTTATGGGTAAAAATTAATTCATACGCAAGGAGACTTCAAGGAGGTCAAATGGGAATCTTTAGAAAATTATTATCTCATTTAATTAAAGAAAAAGTAAAACACGCAACGGTTATGAACAAGCCGCGCGATAGATTCAAGGAATCAGTACAACAAGACAAGAAATCTAGAAAAGAATATCATGAAAAAAATCAAGAACCTATCGATAAAGTTAATGATAAAGTCAGGATAAAAGGAACTATAAGCGGTGAAACGGACAGGGCATTCTTAATTTCATTCGAAAATGGTCAAGAATTATGGGTACCAAAATCTTCAACCGAAACAATTGGAGGAAGGGAAGGAGATTCTTTTCAAGAATTAGTAATTGATGAGTAGGTTTTGAAGAAAAACAAAATTATCTAACTTGTTCTATAATTACTTTTCATCTCTATTTTTTGTTTAAATAGAACGATAAAATATCTGTTTAGGGACTTTTATTTGAAAAATTATGGTCGTTCAGAGCTACTTATCAGGATTCTTGATATCTCGTACAGAAGTTTTATCCGATTACACCCAAAGCTATTTGGATAGTTTTAAATTCAGGAATGTAATCGATCTCGGCAGAAGAATACAGTTTAAATTCACAATACGCGAGAGACAAAAAGTCAAGAAAATCAATCCCGTAATAAGAAAAGCAAAAGTTAAGGATGCTGAAGAGATCGTATTCATGTATAAAGAAATTTACAAAGATTCTTATCCTTATAAGGAAATGGAAAATATTGAAAATGTTCGCCAAATGATTGCCTCAGAAAACATAGAATGGTTGATTTTTGAGCATCCAATTACAAAAGAATCGTGTGGTTGTTTTACGCTTGTACTTGATTTCGAAGATAAAAAGGGATACACGAGAGGCTTCATCATGAAGAAGAAATACGAGGGTAAAATGGATGTTATCAAGGCTTTTTTGGCTTCATTTATCGCAATGTACATCAAGTATGAGGGAAAAATTCTAAGATGGTATGGAGAGAGTAGGACGGCTCATTCAAAATCCCAATATTGCATGAGACCAGGAGGTTTTAGGCCTGTAGCTTTCTTGCCTAACAAAGATG
>JBHLMB010000110.1:0-5160 GCA_048938565.1 Promethearchaeota archaeon
GATAAATAATTCTAAAAAAATATTATTGAAAAACTATGGAATGAACATAACCAGAAAAGAAATAGCATTAGAAATAGGTTCCGGACAAGATCCTGAACCTCGTTCTGATTTTTTTTTAGATAAATATGTATTAGATAGCACTGAAAGATATATTGGTCGGGGTGTAGTAGATACATTAAAATTCGGCGTGAATAAAATCTGAATGTAGGGAAGACTGATATGTTTATAAAATAAAAAAGTAATAAAGGAGAGAATATTCTTCATAAATGATGGAGAAACAACTTGAATCACATAATCAATATGACTTGGCTATTGCATATCGAATCTACCCTAAAATATCAAGAGAACCGCTTATTTTTAGCGATGACAAGTTTCAGTTAGTAAAGTTTTGCTTAAGGTCTTTTACAAGATCACTAGGAGATTTAAAAGTAAAAATTTGGATTATTTTGGACGGATGTCCTCCAAAATACGAGGATTTAGTTAGAGAATTCTTTAAAAATGAAGATTTAACAATTATTAAAGAAGATTCTATTGGAAATAGGGCTACATTTGGGCTTCAAATTGATCTCCTAACAAAGCAAAATTTTTCTAAGAATGTTTATTTTGCTGAAGATGATTATTATTATTTTCCTAATCAATTTAAAAAAATGATTTCGTTTTTAAATCGATTTGAAGATGTCGATTTTGTCACGCCATACGACCATTTGGATTATTACACAACTGAGCTTCACAATTTAAAACAAGAAATTAGAAGCTACGCTTCTCATCATTGGAGAACTGCTCACTCAACTTTCTTAACTTTTCTTACAACAAAAAGAACTCTCCTTAAAACGAAAAAAATATTCTATAAATACGCCACATTCAATAAAAATAAAAACAATTGGGAAATCTATTATTGGTTATCAATCACGAAAAAGAAATTATTTAATATTTTAGAAATATTAAGATTTTACAAACATCATCCATTATATTATTATTACTTGAAAGATTCTTGGAAATATAATTGGGGGCCTATCCTGTTTGCGAGAAAGAGAAAATTATGGGCTCCCATACCTACAATAGGAACACACATGGAAAGGACTCATTTATCACCCTCAATAGATTGGAATTCTATATTCAAACAAGAACTCAACAATTTTCAGTAAAAATACATTTGATATTCAGAACAAAAATGAGAAAATTTAAATCAATAATCAGAAGCTTAAGAGATCTTTCTCAAAGAATATATATTAATAGTCTATTTTCTTTTTTATCTTATATAGCAGGAATTAAATTATGGAAAGAAGTATCTAAATGTAAAAACCTTGAAGATTTATCGATCTTAGCGAGATATTGTGAAATTACTCCATTTAGGGGTTCTCGATTTAAAATAGTATTAGAATCAATGCAAGTAAAATCTGAAATTATTGAGTTCTTAAAAAAATATTTAAGGCATAACCCAAAATACATTCTTGAAATTGGTACAGCTAAAGGTGGAACACTTTTTTTATTAACCCATCTTGCGGTTAGGAACTCTAAAATAATTAGTTTAGACTTACCTGGAGGAGAATTTGGAGCTGGTTACCCAAGATATAAAATTCCCTTTTACAAGAATTTCGCAAGAAATAATAGACAGATCAATCTGATTAGAGGTAATTCTCACCACCCCTTAAGTAAAAGACGAGTGTTGAAAAAGCTTAAGGGAAATAAGTTGGATGTTTTATTCATTGATGGAGACCATACTTATGATGGAGCTAAAAAAGATTTTACCCAATATAAATCTCTCCTAAGAAAAGGCGGTATGATAATATTTCATGATATTGTCGTCCATCCTAAAGAATCAAATTGTGATGTTAACTCATTATGGAACGAGCTGAAACTGCATTACGAATATAAGGAATTCGTGGAGGATTGGAATCAACTATGGGGTGGGATTGGAATCCTCTATGTTTAAGTTTTTAATTTTTCTTTGATAAAACAACTTGTATCAAATCTAATTTGCACTCATAAGATAATATTGGTTCGGTATGGTTGTATCATAAAAGATTGAAATAGGCAAAAATATTATTGAATAAGTCGTTCAAAAGTACGAAATCGATTCTTAAAAGGTTAATGATATCGATAAACTTAATTTAATTAAAGAAATCACTTCTAAACTTTAATTAATTTTAATATTTTTCTTTTTTAGTCTTTTCTTAAATAGTACATAATGAAAGGGTATTCTAATAACAATTATTGCTTCAAAAAAGACTATAAAAATAAGAAATAGAAAAAAAGACGGTTTATATCGAACCCGATCTTGTTTTCTTACTGTTTTCGTATAAAGAAGAAGTTTTCTAATCTTTACCAAATAATAATTTATAAATAAGAAAAAACCTATAATAAAAAATGCATAATTTATAAAAATTAGTAATGGTAATGCTAAAATATACAATGAGAATAACCATAATATCAAAAATTTTAAAAGAGCGATTTTACTTCGTTTAATTCCAAAGACTATTGAATTTTCAATCCAAATAGTTTTCTGTCGCATATAATCCTTAAAAGTACTAGAATAATCCACAAATATCCTGCTTTTGTAATCCATATTTTGATATAACTTGTATCCTTTACTAAAGAGATCTTCCCCCATTGATAAATCTGTTGCGTAATTTTTGCCTGTTGAGAAACATCCTATAGATTTTATTACGGAGTATTTCATACATAGGCTTTGTCCTGTGATAGGCCCATTATAAGAATATCGTGTGAATTCAAATGCTTTTGCCTTGAAAAACCTATCAAAAACAAGATATTTTACTATATTTTTATTTTCTTGAGCTTTTAATGGTCTCACGCCACCTGCCACCATGTCTTCGTCGAGATTTATGATTGGATAAATCATCCTAAGTAATATTTCATCGTTCAAGGTACTATCCGCATCAATAAAATACACTATACCTTCAGATACGAGAAGTAAACAGTCGTTTAACGCTTTTATTTTTACTAAAGAAGGGCGATCTGCCCCTCCTTCTTGAAGAAGAATAACATATCTTCTGTCGTCTTTATAATAGTTAGCAGTTTTAATGGTTTGTTCGTCCCCTCCCGCATTAACAATTACTCTAAGCTTGGGATAAGATAATTGACTTATGGAATTCAAGCATTCCTTAAATACTAAATCTTCTTTCCATGCAGGCACGATGATATTAACTAATAACAAGTTATTCAAGGTTTTTATCGAAATAACATCGGGATCCTTGATCATCCTATAGCTTTTAACGCTTTTTATATCTCCTAAGAAAAAACTAAAAATATGAAACAGAACAAATATACATATCATTAATCCTATGAAATAAGCGTTTTCAAGAATTTTTGACATTTGATCGAAGAAATAAAGAATATGATTAAGTATTATCAATAAACACACCAATTAATTTGAGTAAAATTAGTTAATAATTAAATAAAAAGAATTTTCATTTTATAATCAAATTAATTACTTCAATTGTCGAAAAAACTTTCACCTCAAGAACTTTTTTATGATGTTAAGAATTCTTATTGCGAATTTCTTATTGATCAATCGCTCTTCTATATACTTTAGATCATTCTTTGTAAATAATTGAAGCGTATAATTAAAAACCAAAAAAGTGGCCAGAAATGTAAGAAACGGAAATATCTTGATATATCTTATAAAATAGATACCAATCCATTCCGAAATGGTAATATTTATAGAATGAAAGAGTACTTTATCTAGTAAAATTGCAATGAGCAACGAAAAGGCGAAACTAATGTAAAACAATAATAATTTCTCTGAATTAATTTCTAATTTGAAGAGTTTGAGTATTAAAAATAAGTTTATAAACATAAATAAAAAATTAATACATATAAGTGAGATTAAGGCACCATATATGCCAAAAGAGATCAATCCAATAAACAATCCTATAATGCATACTATCATGAAGGATATGTAGTAGTGAGGCATTAGTTTTACCCTTTTCGAGGATTTTAATAAGACATAAAAAACTAAATTAATTGGACTTGCACTTATCGTAAGCATTCTTAACTGAAAAATGGGAGTAAAATCCAGAAAGGACGGTTGATAGACAACATATAGGAATAACTCCGTGCCAAAAAAGAATAGACCAATTAATATGAATAGCAAGAAATGAGTGTACTTAAGCGTTATATTAGTAATTCTATTAACAGTTCCTAAATCATTTTTAGTAAATAATCCAGAAAATGTGATAGTTAGTGGAGATCTCAAACCCCCTATAAATTTATGAGTTGTACTGGAATAGTTATTTGAATATTTATATCCTACTAAGGAATCGGCTGTATCAAAAATTCGAACGCCTTGAATTTGTACTTCGTCCCATATCCTTGATGTAAAGGTTTCAGTAAGCGTAAAACCACCGTAAGTTGATATCATTTTAATTGAAGATTTTAATTTAAGTGATTTTTCACCTGAAGGTAATTTTCTGATTATGTGGATAAAAACTAATATATTAATTAATACAGGAATTATAATTGAGAAAAGATCAATTAAGGCTATGATTTCAATTGATATATTAGCAAAAATGAGAAGATACGCTAATAATGATATGAGGTTAAAAAAATAATTCAGGAGTTTTAATTTTAGCGTTGTTTTAAAATATCCGCTACCAACACATACCGCTGTAAGAAACGAGCCTATTCCCGAAAATAATATGCTTGGTGATAATATATATAATACGATCAAATTTCCTTCAGAATATGTGTTGAATATTGCAGAAAAACCAGTTATGATCAATAAACAAAATGTAAAAAGTATAAATGTAGCAATTAATCTCACATAAAACATATGAAGTAATAGTTTCCTAAGCTTTTGCTCCTGGTTTTGAGCTTTTAATTTTGGAATATAATATACCAAAGATTCGTCTAATCCCGGTGGAAGAAAAATTAGAATAAGCGAAAAGATTGCAATTGTTGATGTCGCATACGCTAAAATACCTATTAAAGATCGCTCTATAATACGTGCGAGAATTGCTGAATGGATTAAACCAAATAAATAAGTGCTATAGTGTTCCATTATCGATAGAAACGAATTCCTTGCGAGTTTAGTTGTGGATTTGCGAGCGTTGGAATCTCCTTCTTGATTTGGTATATCATCCATTTTTCTTTTCAAGTAGTTTTAGGTTTGAAAAATGTAATAATTTTTAATTTAAAGTC
>JBHLMB010000110.1:5170-7378 GCA_048938565.1 Promethearchaeota archaeon
TTTTCGTGATATTAACAGTGAATTGTTGAAATTTCTCGAAATTTAAAAAAAAGAATTATAATTATATATCATTAAATATGATTAATTATTATTCAACTAAACTTAATTATTTTTTAAAATGATACGAGATATGGATGATAATGAACATAAAGTGGAATATACAACAGTATCAATTCCAAAACCTCTAGCTAAAAAAATAAAGGTTCGAATGAAAGGAACGGGCTTTTCTTCCGTGTCAAGCTATGTTATTTATATTTTAAGGCAGGTCCTATCTTCTATTGAAGAAGATGAGCATTCCAAACAAGCTTTTTCCAAGGAAGAAGAAGAGAAAGTAAAGCAAAGATTACGCGATCTTGGATATATTGATTAAAAATGATTTTAGAGGGAGATAAATAGATTGATTAAACCTCACGGGGCTTCTTTGATAAATAAAGAGTTGCCAAGAATTGAAAAAGAGAGAATTATATCGGAAATTAACGAATTTGAAAAAATCGTTGTACATAATGAAACAGTAAAAGTCATAAAAAACATCGCATTTGGTGTTTTCAGTCCTTTAGAAGGATTTATGATTCAAAACGACTTTATTTGCGTTCTTGAACATATGTATTTAGAAAATAATCTCGCTTGGACCATTCCCATAGTGTTAGATGTTTCTCTAGAGATGGTTAATAAATTTAGCATTGATGATAAAGTAATATTAGTAGATAAATCGCAAGAACCATTGGCTATAATGGAAGTTCAAGACCTCTACAAGTATGATAAAAAAGAATATGCCAATAAAGTATATGGTACTCTGGATAACAACCATCCTGGAGTGCATTCCATAATTAATATGGAAGAAATTCTTATAGGTGGGGATATATTCCTATTAAATGAACCAAAAACCTCATTTCCAAATTTAAACCTCAAACCATTAGAAACAAGGGTACTTTTCAAGGAAAAGAAGTGGGATAGGGTCGTGGCGTTTCAAACAAGGAACCCTCCACATATAGGACACGAATATGTGCAGAAAGCTGGCCTTACTTATGTTGATGGACTATTTATAAATCCCGTGATCGGGAAAAAGAAATCAGGAGATTTTCTAGATGAGGTCATTATTAACGCTTACCAAGCGCTATTAAAAGAATATTACCCCAAAAACCGAGTTGTTTTAAGCACCTTCGAGACCGAAATGTATTACGCTGGACCTAAGGAAGCCATTTTCCACGCTATAGCGCGAAAGAATTTTGGGTGCGACCACATCATCATAGGTCGGGACCACGCTGGAGTTGGAAATTATTACGGTCCTTACGACGCACACGATATATTTGAATTCTTTCCGGATTTAGGGATTGAACCAATAAAATTTCGCTCTTTTTCCAAGTGTAGTAAATGTGACTCTGTAGTTAACGATAAAATTTGTCCACATCCTCCAGAATTTCAAAATTATTTCGCTGGAAGGGACATAAGAGCCGCATTACTAGCAGGAAAACCTCCCGATCCAACAGTAATGCGTCCCGAAGTTGCAGAAGTCATTCTTCAATACGATAATCCCTTCGTTCCTTGAATTTCTATTTCGCTAATATTTTTAATACAAAGCTTTGGAGAAAAAAAAGAAATGTCAAAAAAGAAAGTAATTGTAATTGGCTTGGATTGCGCAACTCCAAGAACGCTTTTCGAAGATTTCATTGATGTCTGTCCCAATATAGAAAAAATGTTAAAGGGGGGAATTTATGGAACTCTTCGAAGTTCTGACCCTCCAATCACGATTCCCGCATGGATGGTAATGTCTACTGGGAAAAATGCTGGAAAATTAGGTTTATATGGTTTTAGGCACCGCAAGCAAAATTCTTATAACGAATTTTGGATCGCTAACTCTTTTAATGTAAAAGAACCAAAAATATGGGATATCCTCGGGAAAAAAGGCTTGAAGTCGATAATACTTGGAGTACCTCCAACATACCCCGTGCAGGAAATAAATGGTCACTTAGTTTCGGGATTTATCACGCCTGATACGAATGTCGACTTTACCTTTCCCCCGGAACTCAAGCAGGAAATACAAGAGAATGTTGGCGATTATGTTTTAGATGCGAATTTCAGAACGGAAAACAAGGACGATCTCCTTGTTGAAATTAACCAAATGACTAAGTTACATTTCGATACTGTAAAATATCTTTTAAAAAACAAGGATTGGGATTTCTGTCAATTTGTCGTGATTGGTCTTGATAG
>JBHLMB010000111.1:0-6386 GCA_048938565.1 Promethearchaeota archaeon
TAATATTTTTTTTACAACTTTTTTAATCAAAAAACTTATGAGATATGATTAAATGACAGTTTCTCCTTTAATTGATAGTGAAAAGAAATTAAAATAATTAATGAGTTCTATGATTTGTCATTTAATCTAACATCAATAAAAAAGATTTTAATAACATTTGGATTATCAGCTTTTCCCCTTAATTTTATCTTTGTTTGGATTAGTTTAATTTCAGAATGTAATTATTCAATTAGGTGATTGCATATACAAGACCAAGAAAAGACCTGATCCAAAAAACCAAAATGTCAGACTTATAATGCTCATCCATTCCCAAAAGCGAATTGAATTCAGTGATGCATTCATGCTCGTGATGATGGAAAATAGATCGTTGCCCTCAAAAAGCATTGGTATGATGGGAATGAGGAACAAGGAGAAACATGCGATAACTGGAACTCCTAAGGCTGATTGTATTAACCATTTATTTGATTTTCTCTTGGATGCTACGGTCACGCTTAATGATGCTACTAATAATTCACTACTGTTGAAAAAAATAGTTGCGAAAATGACATGAAGAACGGGAAAATCGATTAAATTATATATAGTAAGAAACACGCTACTTATATCTGCTATAATTAATGAAATGAGGGAAATTAAGAGTAATTTAGACATTTTAGGCTTTTCTTGAAAACATTTTCGAGCTATATCTAAGAAAAAGGGTATGGAAAGAGCTATGTTTAATAACATGCCAGTTATGAAAACATATTGAGCCCCGTTCCTCGCAGCGCCCAAGTTGCTTATCCAATGAGTATAAATTGTTAGAGGTACTGCTAAATTTTCGGTTAAATTGAATATAATCGCGCCCCCTAATAGCATGAATGATTGTATTAAACCACAAGCTATTCCAAAATATCCTCCTTTGTATTTATTCAAAAACCGTTCAATCTTTTCGCTTTCAAGTAATGAAGCAAATTTATGTGAAAGAGTCATCTCGATTCTTAATAATAAAATTATAGATCAAGAGAAAAAATTACTTGCATTTATTATTTCTTACGATTATTATTTAACGATTTTTTCAAATACTATATGTTTTCTCACGATATTACTATGTGGAAATATTGAATTTACTGCGGCCATATTATTAAACCAAATTGATGTTCCCTCGAAATATGTAATTCCAAATAATCTACATGTCATTTGCCCAATATTATTCAAGGCGGAAAATATTCCTTTCCCGTTATAATCTTTACTTATCATTGCTGTATCGATGTTAACTCTGGTTAGATCTTTCCCAAGCCAGGTTTCGTACAAGTCTGGAATTCCCAATAAAATCCCTGCAATTTCGCCTGTTTTTCTATTAACTGCAATTGGTGCTAAAGGCGCTATTTTTTTGAGATTAAAATTCTTCCAAGCTTCTAAAAAAAGCGGTTCTTTTGAAAGCTCTTTAAAATTTATTGAATTATTTAATTTAAAAAGTCTAGAGGGAATCTGAGATTGAATCTTGAGTATCTCGTCAAATCGCTCTTCTCCTCCATATGTATCTGGAAGGATAGAGTAAAAAGAATTTCTTGCTAATTCAAGAATTTCGTTTTTTCGATCTTTTAACTCTTTAAAAGTTAGGTAATCAAATCTTATATCCGATGGAGGTTTTTTTCCTGATTTCCATACCCTTGAACTTACTTTCATGCAAGTGTACAGTGATTCTGGTTTATATCCACATTTTACGAGGAATTTATTCGTTTTTATTTTTGAATGTTTGAATGGTACGCCATAAAGTAGGCGTTGATCAAAACCATGCGTTTGGACTCCAAATCCCCCAATACCTTTTGGAAAATTAATATTCCCTCTAATTCGTCGAAATTTCTTACTTTTTGCGAAATTCTCGCATTTTTTGAGTAAGCACTTACAAGTTTCAAGATCTGGAGCAGTTAACCATCCGAAAGTTGCGCATTTTCTCCCATAGCTCTTATAATGGGGATCTAATTGTGAAATTACAAATCCTATCGCTTCATCTTCTCTATAAGCTATAAATACTTTTATTTGAAAATTGTCAATTAAGAATCGTAATCTAATATAGCTGGTCAGTTCCTCAACAATATTAGGCTTTAATCGCTTATCCGGAATTTCTAAGCATTTTATAAGTACATTTTTGATTAAGGATAATGATCTCGTTTCGATTACATTTACTGAATAAGACGAGAGTAAAGATTGCAAAGTCTCAAACCTCAATTGTTTTAAAACACATATTTTAATCATTTATAAAGAAAAAAATGAAAAGTAATGGATAATTCCTAAGAAGAGAATGTAAGTGATTAATGTGGTAAAGACCAATGCTTAGTATAGAAGTTAAATTCGATGACATCGTTTTCGATAAAAAAGTATATTCTTTCTGTAAAAATGAAGGATTTGCTTGTCCTAACTATGGAACATCTTGGTCTTGTCCATAAGCGTCTTCCTTTTTAAAAGATATAATATCGAATTTTGACAAATATTATTTGGTTTATTTAAAGATTGACATTCAAGCACTTTCAAATCTCTATGATAACAATCTAGATACAAAAGAGCAATTAAATATAAAAATGATTCACGATCTTATCAATCAAAAAACTTGCGAAGAAATCGAACAATTTTTGAAAGATCTTGACGAATTTTATTCGGAGAGTCTAATTTTGTGGCCTGAAAAATGCAAGATTTGTGAAAAAGAAGGAATAGAATGTACTTATCAATCTAATATGCCTTGTCGATATCCAATAAAAATGAGGTATTCGATGACGGGTGCTGGCGTGAATACGGATGAAACTGCACGAAATGTTAATATCGTTTTAGAATGGCCTCCTTCCAAGGTTACATATCGTTTTGGATTGGTCTGCTTGAAATAATATTATTAGATTAGAAAGGTAAAAAATCTTATTTGTTCAACTAAAAAATCTTTCTTTCTCAAAATTGGACTCCATATTTTTTATATTCCCTTCTTGATATTCAATAATTAGAAATAAATAATTCTAAAAATAGGTGAAAATAAAGAATGAGTGAACAAGAAATGATCGTGTATCATTGGCAACAATTCGTTGAATGGTTCGGGACTTTACCCCTTTTAGGACAAATTCTTTTAATAGCGGGAGCTATTGCAATTGTGACCCTGGCAGTTATACTCGTTTATTACATCATTAAAGGTATTGTCTATTTGGTATATTATCTTTTTAAAGGGATTTATTACCTACTTAAAGGTATTGGACTCGGATTTTATAAACTTTTCAAAGGGCTTTATTACAAGATATCTGGCAAGGAAAAGCCCCAGAAGGTTAGTAAGGTCGTTTATGTCATCCCGGAAACGGTGATTATCGAAAAAACTCCTGATACAATTACTTCTCAGCAATATAACATTACATTTTGTAATGAATGTGGTAATAAATTCACGAATAGCATGAAAAATCAATATAATTCCAAGGGTCAAGTATACTGCGTGCACTGTGGAAATATGATTTACTCAGCAACAATTGATATCGAAAGCTGATTAATACTTTTTTTTTATTTCAACAAAATTTTAATCACCCTAGAAAAAAAAAAGAAAATGGATTATAGTTCTTTATAAATTAAAAATGTCAGTGCTAAGGAAAGCAAGGGCGCGACAATTCCCGCATATAAACCTGCTTCAGGCCACCATTCATAATCAACAGTTATTGCTAGTGAAGCAATAACTATTACAGAAAGGAGTAAAGAAAGACCTAATAATCCTAAGATCACTAGGATATTTTTCTTAGTAACTATATCTGGTTTGGCCAAACCCATAATTGAAAATAAGGCAGTTATTAGCAATAAAAATCCAGCAAGAGTCATTAAAATACTCTCAAGAGTGTCTGAAAATGCCCCTTCATAATAATAAGCCCCTGCCCAAACACCAACATAATTCGCTGCAAATATTATAATCGTTCCAATAAACTCCAAAATAAGAGTCCCCATAAGATACATCTTGGCTTGGTCTACACTACTACTTGACACTTTTTAATACCTCATAAAATTTTTTAATGATATACAATTCGTTAAAACCATTTATTAATGCTTTGCTTATAATCAATAAAACAAGACAATTTGGTATAAATAATGATATTATGCGTGCTTTTGAATCCGACATTAGACGAAATATTCGAGATTGATGATTTTATCGTTGGAGGTACATTTGAGACTAGCAGGAATTCTATATTTCCTGCAGGTAAGGCGTTGTCTTTTGCCATTAGCGCAAGAAAGTTTATTCGAGATGAAGAAATAATAATTTTAGGTTTTATTGGAGAAAAGGAAAAGAACATATATACAGAGTATTTAGATTCATTCAATATAATTTCAAAACTTATCAGTGTAAGAGGTAATACTAGGTCAAACAAGACGATAGTTGATGCTAAAAACAACACGACAACGCATATTAGGCAAATAGGATTTGAAGTATCAAAAACAAACCTTAAAACTTTTTATTCTGCTTTTTCAGAACTCCTAAAGCCAAAGGATTTTGTAATCCTTTCGGGTTCTCTTCCTGGTGAAGTTCCCGTTAATGTTTATCAATCGTTAATTAAACAATCTAAAAATATCGTCGCTTTTTCGATATTGGATTCGATCGGAGAAGCAATGAAACGAGGTTTAATAGCGCAACCATATATTATTAAGTCAAATTTGGTAGAAATTGCTGAAATTCTTGAAAATCCTGGGCTAAGAGTTTTAAATTTTAAAGATCTAATGAAAGATATCAACATTATTTCCAAATCAGGAAATAGATTATTAGACGAAAATATAAAAATCATTTTGATAACGCTTGGCGAATATGGTGCGCTTATGATTACGAAGGAACGAGTGTTATATGGAAATATATCAATTGATAATGTTTTGGATACGGTAGGTTCAGGAGATGCTTTTCTTGGGGGATTTATTGCGAGTTATTATCGCTGAGAAAGCATTGAATATAGTTTTAAAATTGCCCTCGCATGTGGAGCGGCAAATTCTCAAAGAATAGGACCAGGGCAATTTGATATGGAAAGCGTGAGAGACTTGATTAAAAAGATTGAAATAATAGAATTAGATTAAAGAGCATCATTTGATACAATCATAGAAGGTTGTCTTTTAATACGATTGTGTCGCTTCTGTTTGGGCCAATAGATACCATTGCAATTTCAGTTTTTAATTCTTGCTTGATTGCCTCTATATAGTTTTTCATTGATTCAGGTAAGGCTGTATATCCCTGCTTTGCTATTTCCGACCATTCAGAACTCGATTTTGATTTCCAACCTTCGAATGTTCTATAAATTGGCTGACAATTTTTTATAATTTCAGGTTGGATTGGCCAGCTTGAAAGTTTTTCACCCTCTAACTCATATCCAGTGCATATTTTAAGGGGGGTGATATTTTCCAATGCATCTAGTAGGGAAATCACGATATAATCAATGCCATTAATCATTAAGCTGAATTTAATATTGAATAGATCAAGCCAGCCTATTCTTCGAGGCCTTCCCGTGGTCGTTCCATACTCGTGGCCTTGTTCACGGATCTGTTCAGCCTTACTATTGAATAGTTCAGTTGGAAACATTCCTTGTCCTACTCTGGATGTGTATGCTTTTACGACTCCTATGATTGGTCCTATTTTTTTGGGAGGAACCCCCGTTCCTGGACATATTCCCAGAGCGTTAGCATTAGATGATGTGCCATATGGATAAAATCCATGATCTATTCCTAATAGCGTTGCTTGAGCGCCTTCAAAGATAACTTTCTTCCCCGAATCAAGTTGTTTGTTTAGATACCACGCCGTATCCACGACATAAGGCTTTAATATTTCACCATAGTGCTTGTATTCATTAAAAATTGAATCCAAATTATCGTTCCAATCAGGATCATATGTATTAATAATTGGTTTCTTGATTTCGTATAATTTATTCAATTTTTCTTTTAAAATATCGGGATTAATCAAGTCAAATATTCTTATTCCCCATCGAGCTGCTTTATCTGCGTAGGCAGGACCAATCCCCCTCTTTGTAGTACCTGCAGCGTATTTACCTTTGATTTTCTCTTCAAGTTCATCTAATACTTTATGAAATGGAAGTATGACATGAGCCGTAGAACTCAGCTTTAAATTAATTTTTTTTCCAATATTCTTTAACTTCTCTATTTCCTCGATAAGAACTTTAGGATCCACCACGACACCGTTTGCAATCACTACTTCCTTTTCTAATAGTGCCCCAGAAGGTATGATGTGGAACTTGTATTTTTGATTTTCTACAACAACAGTGTGCCCAGCATTATTTCCTCCTTGGAATCGTACGACTATATCAGCATTTTGAGATAGGTAATCAACGAATTTACCCTTTCCCTCATCTCCCCAAGATAAACCAACGACAGCAATGTTATTTTTATTCATATATATTCAAATTTGT
>JBHLMB010000111.1:6396-7374 GCA_048938565.1 Promethearchaeota archaeon
AAAAGAATGATAAGAAAATAAAAGGAAATAATGATTCTGAATTATTTCATTATACTAATATATTCAAATTTGTATAAATTTAGTAATATAAATTCCATTTTTAAATTATGAAAGAAAATAATAAAACTTAACCATCAAAAAAAACCTTAATACCAATGGAATTTTTTGTAATTTTACCCATAGGGAATTTATTTTTATATGGGTTTTTTCTCTAGGATAATACTCAACAATATTTGACTGCGGATATTACATGACATTATCTGGCCAATCGAAAATTTTATTTGATCTATCACATGGCGAAATGCTTAACATTGATGACGAAGATTATTCTGAATTTTCCTCATTATTGAAAGGTTTAGGTTATAGAATAGCTAAAAACGAGAAAGGAGAATTAAGAAAAAAAATAATAGAAAATCACGATGTCCTTATCATTGGGAATCCCATTTCGAGCTATTTCTCTGAAGTAGAAATTAAAAATATTGTTGATTTTGTTAGAGAAGGAGGAAGTCTGCTTCTATTAAGTGAATATGGAGCTGATTATCTTCAAAAAACTAATTTAAATGATTTAGCTGGTTCTTATTTTGGAATATTTTTTGAGAAAAATCTCATTAAAGAAAATAATCTAATTAATCGCAATTGTACAAGCATTCTTTCTATAAAAGAATTTAATGATTTAAAAATAACCGATAAACTTAGAGAAGTAGTAATAGGAGGAACCTGCTCATTTGTCATCAATAACCTTGCTAAACCGCTTTTAATTAAGCAGGGAAATGATCACTGGTCAGAAATCTATAATAGTGCTACTCAGCAATGGATTAAAGAAAATAGTACTCCTAATGAAAAAGGTACGATTATAGCAACTTATAGAATTTATGGAAGAGGCAAGATTATAGCATTAGGTGATATCGATCTATTTACAAACGATCCAAATATTGGAATTAACAAAATGGATAACAGAACCTTTATTACAAATATGTT